>CAYPGE010000036.1:0-34249 GCA_964409865.1 uncultured Pirellulaceae bacterium | reverse complement strand
GGCCATGGCAACCAGCTTGCAAGGGCCGTTGGGCGAGTCGAAGGCGTTGATCACAGCGCCGCTGCCCCGGCCGCCGGTGCCGATCAAGGCCAGGCGAATCGTATTGTCCTCCGCCGCATGGACGTGCGGCATGGCCACCCCGGCCAGGGCCGCGCCGGCCGTCAATGTGCCACTCAGCTTCAAGAATTCCCGGCGCGACTTCGTACCCGCCGGCTGCTGCGATGATTGCGTGTCCCGTTGCATGGTTGCTCCGATGCTCGTTAAGGAGTGTTGAACCGGTATTTCCCACGTCCGCTCTGCTTGGATGCTTTTACTCTTCCTTTCCGAGCGGCCCGACTCTCCGGATGATAACGCGGCGGGACGCCACGATCAAGTTGGTGCGGCCCCAGGTGTTCTGCGACAAAGCCAAGCTGCGGCGTTGTCGCACCGACTGGAACATTGCGAGCCGCTTTGTTAACATGGCGGGACACAAGAGATTCCTGCCTCCTTTCACGCAATTCCGTTTGCAGGGGAATTCCCAGCAGCAAGGAGCTGTCCATGAGCCGATCACCTCGCAATGCCTCGACCGCGCACGACACTCGCCGCGAATTCCTGGGTCTGGCGGGCAAACTGGCCGCAACCTCTGCGCTGGCCGGCATGGCCGTTCCGCGCGTCCATGCGGCCGGCGAGGGCACGATCAAGCTGGCCTTGATCGGCTGCGGCGGACGCGGCAGCGGGGCGGTGGCCAACGCGCTGTCCGCTCCCGGCGGGCCGGTCAAGCTGTTCGCCATGGCCGACCTCTTTGAAGACCGCCTGAAAGCGTCGCACCAGACGCTTTCCAAGCAGTTCGGTGACAAGATCGACGTCCCGCCCGAGCGGCGGTTCATCGGCTTCGACGCGTATCGCCAGGCCATCGACTGCCTGGGTCCCAGCGACGTCGCCATGCTGACCGGCTACACCGCCTTTCGTCCCACGCAGCTCGACTATGCCGTCGGAAAGGGCGTACACGTGTTCATGGAGAAGCCGTTTGCGCCCGATCCGGTGGGCGTGCGGCAGATCATCCAGGCGGGCGAGATCGCAGAGAAGAAAAACCTGAAAATCGCAGCCGGCTTGATGTGGCGTCATTCGAACTCGCGGCAGGCGATGATCCAGCGAATCCGCGACGGGGCCATGGGCCAGATCCAGCTGATCCGCGCGTATCGCATGGAGTCGGGCTACCACTTCGGGCCGCACAAGTGGACTGGGAGCGAGTTGCTCGGACAGCTCCGCGTGCGATGGGCCTTCCTGTGGGCGTCCTCGGGCATTCTGATCGAACTCATGGTCCACCAGGTCGACGAGTGCTGCTGGATCAAAGACGCCTGGCCCGCTTCGGCGCACGGCGTCGGCGGCCGCGTGGCCAACAGCGACGAGTGCGGCCAGAATCTGGACAGCTATGCGATCGAGTACACGTTCCCCGACGGCACCAAGGCGATGGTCAACGGGCGCTACCTGCCCAACTGCCACAACGAGTTCGCCACCTACGTCCACGGCACGAAGTGCGCCGGCCAGTTCTGCGTCTGGGGCGCGTCGCCGATCAACACCCGGATCTACCACGACCAGCGGATCGCCGCCGACAACCTCGCCTGGAAGTCGGAGCCGGAGGTGAATCCCTGGCAGATGGAATGGAACGTGCTGCTGGAAGCGATCCGCCACGACCGGCCGCACAACGAAGCCCGCCGCGCCGCCTACGCCGACCTGGCCTCGATCATGGGCCGGGCGGCCGTCCACTCGGGCAAGGTCATCACCTGGGAGGAAGCGCTGGCCTCGAAGTTCCAGTTCTGCCCGAACGTCGCCGACCTCACCGCCGACAGCCCCGCGCCGGTCCAGGCCGACGCTCAAGGCCGCTACCCAGCCCCGGTCCCCGGCCAGTGTTCGGAGATCTGAGCCGAGCGGGAAGACGTACAATCCGCACAACGTCGACAGCGACAAATTGCGGAATCGTAGTGCAAAGGGGCGAGGCGGAAATGGCCGCGGCTGTACCGATCGCCTACTTCAGCACGGCGTCGAACAGCTGGTAGGCCGTTTCGCGCATCGGGGGCGGAAAGTCGTGGGGACAATCCGGATGCTCGACGCGCAGACGCTCGGGGTGACCGTACAACTGGAAGACCTCGCGCGCGGCTGCCGCGATACGATCGACGCTGTCGTGACGAAAATTCGTGTCGCCCAGCGGAGCGATGATCAGCACGTGCCGCGGCGCCAAGGCTCCGACCAGCTCGTGGAAGTCGAAGGGGATCTGTTCGAGTCGGCCGCGGTAATCGGCCAGTTTCAACATGTAGCGTGTCTGACACCAACCCTTCTCGGGATACCAGTTGTCGATTTTGCCGCCGTAGTAGTCCAGGTACGAATCCAGCCCGCAACTCGATACAACCGCGCGGATCCGGTCGTCATAGACGCTCGTGTAAACGGCGTTGTGACCGCCCAGCGAGTGGCCGATGGCGCCGAACCCGCCCCGCTTGACGTACGGCAGCGACTCCAACAGGTCCAGGCCCCGCAGGTTGTCCCACACGGCCTTCAGCGTTCCGCTCTCCCAACCCAGGGCCTTGAGATCCGGCTGGTACTTGGCTAACAGCGGGTAATTCGGCGCCAAGGTGACATAACCGCGCTCGGCCAGTTCGCTCGCATACTGCCGGTTGGGACGTTTGCCCAGCCCGACAACCGTTCCGTGTCCGACCACGTTATCGGTGCCATGCAGGCAGAGCACGGCGGGAACAGGCTTCGCGTACATTTCGAGCGCCGGCTTGGGTATCAACAGATACGCAGGCACTCGACTGCCGGGCTCCGATGCGTACGTGATCAGGCGCCGCACGTATCCGCCGCAGTCCACTTCTTCATCGACCTGGACGTCCAGCGGCACGAGTTTCTCCGCGCCAGGCAGCCGGCCCATGACCAGCTGCATCCCGTCCAGTATCTCGGCTCGACGCTTGCTCCACTCCTCGATCGTCCGCGCCTCGCACGGGATGCCGTCAGGTCCACGATAGACGAGCAACTTGTCGCGCGGCAACCGCGGTCGGGCGGTCGGCTCCCCGGCCAATCCGTCCCTTTCCGCCCCCGCGACGGTCCCCCAGACAAGGACGGCGCAGGCGAGAATTCGCCGCGCAAAACATTCATCAACGACTGCCCAGGCCGCACGTTTCGTCTGCGTTTGCATGTTTCAACCCTCCGATCTCATGTTTTGCGGGAAGACCAAGACGCTTCCCATGTCGCTACGCCACCCACACCCTGCCCGTGGAATCGGTGAACTGATCCTTATGGTTCGGCCGGGCATTTAGCCAGCATGTGGCGGGCCCGATCGAGCAAGCGGCGATCGGCCGCGCTGAGCACCTTGGCGTGCAAGCCGTCCGCGACTTTCTGAAAGCACGCGGCCGCCTCGGTCCAGTGTTTTTCGTCTGCCGCAGCCATGCCGTCCAGATAGGCTTGTTCCAGGTCGGTCAGCGTGCGGACTTTCTCGGCCAGATCCTCCCGCAGGGACTGGCATTGCAGGTCGGCGCGCAGCGTTTGAATTTCGGCGGCGCGGGCATCCTGCGGAAAGCGTTCCAGGAACTCGGCGATGTACTGCGAGCAGCGGTCGCGCTGGGCAGGCTGGCTGCTTGTTTGACGGATGCGGTCGTGCAATTGATCGGCGGACAGCGGCAGGGACAGGTACACGATCAACGACGCGACCGCCAGCAGCGCGATGGCCAACAGCGCGATGGTCAGCCGCTGCCGGGGGACGGCCGCTTCGTCGTCCGCCGCACGCATGACGCTGTGCCAATCGCGATCCGAGACGGGCGTGTAGTGCGTCTTGCGCTGGGCACTTGAATCGAACTCGGCTTGTTCTTCCAGCGTGTATTCGACGGTTTCGTCCAAGCCGGCTTCCGCTGGTTCCGGCGGGGAAGTCGGCGCAGGCAACTTCGGTCCGCCGCGGGAATCGTCCTCGATGGTGCCTCGCGGACGCGATGGCTCCCGAGTGAGCGTTCCGCTTGCCTCCTGGTCCGGCGACTGCCCCACGTCACCCACGACGGTCGTGCCGTCATCCACCTCCAGAACGGCAGACGACTTGGCGGCCTCTTCTTGGAGAACCAACGCGTGCCGCATCGCCTGCAGCAGGTTGGCCAACAATTGCGGGGTCGCCACGCGCTCGTCCGGGTTCTTTCTGAGCAGCTGAGCGATGATGTCGTCCAGTTCCTGAGGCGTTTGCGGAGCGACCAGCCGCAGTGGAGCGGGCACCTCGGAGCGGACTCGATCCATGACCGCCGTCACCGAACCGCCCGCAAACGGCGGCTTGCCGGACAACAAGGCGTACAGGACGCACCCCAGACTGTACAAGTCGCTGCGCGCCGTGGCCGGCTTGCCCTCGATCTGTTCCGGCGACATGTAGTCGGGCGTCCCGATCATGCTGCCGGCCATCGTCAAGCTCGAACCGCCAAAGAACTTGGCGATGCCAAAGTCCGTCAGCTTGACGGTGCCGTCCGCGAGCAACAACAGATTGGCCGGTTTCAGGTCGCGGTGAATGACGCCGTGATCGTGGGCGTGCTTGAGCGCCGCGCACATCTGCACGCCGAGGTCCACCACCTCGCGCCAAGTGAACCTCCGCCCGGACCGCAGTTCCGCCTCTAAGCTGGGACCGTCGGCCAGATCCATCACGAAGTACAGCAATCCCTCTTCCTCGCCGTAACCCTGCAGGGTCACAATGTTCTTGTGCCGCAACCGTTTGAGGGCTTCCACCTCGCCCTGAAAACGGGCGCGGAAGCGTGCATCGGCCGCCAGGGTCTCGGCCAAGACCTTGATGGCGGCCCGCTGGCCGGTTTCCTGATGGACGCCTTCGTAGACCGCGCCCATTCCGCCGCGTCCCAGCAGACGCTCGATGCGATACGGCCCTAACTGCTCGATTGGCATGGCTTCCGGCTCCCGTGACTTGCTTTCCCGCCACTGCCAGTGTACTTTAGCACGCCTGGGGAAGACTATGCCAGTACAGTCATCGAGGTACCGACCATGAACCAACGACCACGTTCCACATCTGCGCCGCTCGATCGCCGTCAACTGCTGCAAGCCGCGGGCGGGGCCGTCGCCGCCGGCGTTTGGACTCGGATGTCCGCCGCCGCCGAGGTCCGAGCCGAAAAAGCCGTCGTCAAAGGCCGCATCAGGCAATCCGTCGCGCCGTGGTGTTTCGCGGACTACTGGAGCCTAGAGCAGCTGTGCCAGGTTGCCAAAGATCTGGGCTGCCAGAGCATCGAACTTCTGGAGCCGGAACAATTTGCCACGGTGAAGAAATTCGGCTTGACCTGCGCCATCAGCAACAGCCACTTGTTCGTCCAAGGCATGAACAACCCGCGCTACCAGCCCGGCTGTATCGAGATGCTCCGGCAGCGGATCGACCAGTGCGTCGAGGCGGGCTTCAAGACGGTGATCACGTTTACCGGCTACGCCGAAGAGTCCGGCGAGTGGAACCACGGTGCCAACCCGGACCTGAGCAAGCTGCCCCCAGGCCGCCGCGTGATCGACCCGGACGAGGGCCTAAAAAACTGCGTGGCCGGCTTCAAGCAAATCGTTGGCTACGCGGAAAAGAAAAAGATCAACCTGGCCATCGAGATCCTCAACACGCGCGCCACCGACCACCCCATGAAAGGCCATCCCGGCTACCAGGGCGATCACGTCGATTACTGCATGGAGATCATCCGGCAGGTCGGCTCGCCGCGTCTGGGCGTGCTGTTCGACATCTACCATGTCCAGATCATGGACGGCGACGTCATCCGCCGCATTCGCCAGTGCGGCGAGGCGATCAAACACGTCCATACGGCCGGCAATCCAGGCCGCTGCGAACTGGACGAAACGCAGGAAATCAACTTCCCGCCGATCATGAAGGCCCTGTTGGACATCGGCTACCAGGGCTTCGTGGGCCACGAGTTCATTCCCACCCGCGACCCGCTGGCCGGCCTGACGCAAGCCGTCCGGCTGTGCGACGTGTGAAGACGGCGGTCAGCTCCTGTGGCACGGCCTACTTGTTGGCCGTGTCCGCTCACTGTGGCACGGCCTTGTTGGCCGTGCCCGCGGGAGCCACGGCCAACACGTAGGCCGTGCCAGAATAAAAAACGCCAAGGGTATCCTCACCCCTTTCCGTACGGATGCACGTACGGCGCGCGATAGAGCCGCCTGAGCAGTTTGAACGCCTCAAGATTGTCGACGATCTGCTCCGTCGCTTCGTCCCAGCGGACGACCGAGTTGGACTCGTAGGCGATCATGCCCAGCTGGACCGTCGCGGTCGACTTGTAGCCTTCCTCGACCGGGCACGCCGGCGGTCGGCGGGTGCGGACACACTCCAGGAAGTCGGCCATGTGCAGCGGGCCGAGGTCGCTTTGGACGATGTTCTCCTGGCGCTGGGCCGGCTGGTCCTTCGGGATCACCACCCACCGCTGATCGGAAGCGAACACCGTGGCCTCGTCGCCGTACAGGAAGATGCCGTTGTTCACCGACGGGTCCCATTCGGTCGCTCCCCACAGCCGGTGCCGCCACACGACGGGCAATTGATCGAACTCGAAATGCACGGTCAGCGTGTCCGGCGTCGTAATCTTGCCCTGCAGGCAGTACAGCCCGCCAGCGGCCGTAATCTGCTTGGGCATCGACAGGCCCAGCATCATCCGCGTGGCATCGATGTTGTGAATGCCCCAGTCGACCAGGTGCCCGTGGCCGCTGGTCTTCTCCAGCCGCCAGTTCTTGTGGCCGACCTGCGGGCTGTAGGGGATCTTGGGTCCAGGACCGCACCACAGTTCCCAATCGAGCGACGCCGGCGGCTCTTGCGGAGTCGCGTCGAGCGTGCCGGTGCGATAGTGGATTTGCACGTCGGCCTGGACGATTCTTCCCGCCTTCCCCGCCTTGATGAATTCGGCCGCGTCGCGACAAGCCTGGCTCTGCCGCCGCTGGAAGCCGACCTGGACGATGCGGTCCGAGTGCTTCTTGGCCGCCTCGACCAGCGCCCGGCCTTCGCGGATATCGTACGCCAGCGGTTTTTCGGCATACACATCCAGGCCGCGCTCCAGGCAAGCGATCAACTGCAGCGCGTGCCAGTGCGGCGGCGTGGCGATGACCACGACGTCCAGGTCCGCCTTTTCCAGCATCTCGGTGTACAGCTTGAACGTCTGCGGCTTCTTGCCTTGCAGCTTTTCCAGCTCGGCGACGCTCTGGTCCAGGTGCTCGCGGTCCACGTCGCAGACCGCAGTCACCTCGACGCCGCCGACCTTCAGCGCCGCTTTGGCGTCCACCATCCCGTACCAGCCGACGCCGATCACGCCCAGCTTCAGCGTCTTGTCCGCCTCCGCCCGAGTACTGCTGTGTACGGGCCCAGCCAGGGCGAGCGTTCCGGCAGCTGCCGTGGCGCCCAAGAAAGTGCGACGATTTGCTGCGTCCATTGCTATCTCCTAACTTCCCATCAAATGCTCCAGCACCAGCATCTCCAGCGCTTCGTAATCGCGGGCGGCGATGCAGTCCTTGGCGATGTCGTTCGGGAACGTGCGGACCTTTTCCAGCAACCGCAGGAACACGGCCCGGCTGTTGGACAAATGCTTCGTCGCGACGTCGGCTTTCTGCGTCCGCATAACCTTGACGTCCAGGCCCACGAAGCGGCCGGTGGACGGATAGTCGGCCAGTTCCAGCACCCGCACTTGGTTGAACGCCGCGCGCAGGTTCGCCGCGCCGAACGATTTGTCTTGGTCGTACTTCAGTCCGTTCTGGTCGTTCAGGTGGACGCTGAACAGTTTGCCCATCGACAGGGCGAACGCCATCTCGTCCGACGGGTCCAAACCGGCCAGCAGGGCGTGCGCCGTTTCGATCAACCCGCCCACCCGTTTCGGATCGACGGTCTGCTGAGCCATCGCCAGCGCGTGGCCGATCGTGGGCAGGTACGCCAGGTCGGTCGGTTCGTTCGGTTTGGGCTCGATCGCGATCTCGATCTTGTCGTCGTATTCCAGCATCGCGTTGATGGATTCCAGCAACCAGCGGTAAGCCTCGATGGCGTTCTTCGACTCGCGGATGTAGGTGCCTTCGCGCGCCAGCCAGAGGACGATCAGCTTGGTGCCCAGGCCGTTGGCGATATCGATGCACCGCTTGGCCCGCTCGTTGGCCCATTTGCGGCAAGCCGGATCGTTGGCGGTGAATCCGCCGTCGATGCCCTGCGGGTTCTCCCACAGCCGCGGGGCGACGAATTCGGCCACCAGGCCCTCGGCCGCAATCATCTTCTTCATGGCCGCCGCTTCCTTGCGGATCTTGGCCGGCGTCAGCTTCTCCATGTCCGGCACGGCATCGTCGTCATGGAATTGGACGGCGTCGAAGCCGAGCTTCTTGTACATCTTCAGCTTGCGTGCGAACGGAATCGACGGACGCACGGTCGGCCCAAAGGGGTCCGCGCCCTCGTGAATGTTCCAAGGGCCAAACGAAAAACGATAGTCACCTGCCATGATTCTTCTCCTTGTGCTGAGTTGTTCAAGTTGGTTCAGATCTAAACGGAGTTTCGCGAAAAGGGGACAGGAGCCTTTTGGGCGAAGCCCCCTACGGGCCGTTCCGGCAAAAGGGTCCTGTCCCCTTTTCGCGAAACGTGGCATAATCCACGCCCTCCAGCCCGGCCAGCCGCGCCGTTTCCGCGAAACCTTTCAGCCCCGCCGTCGCGCCGTAGCCGGTCACGCAGCAGGCGCCGGTCGCCGCCGCCAGCCGCCCGGCCTGCTCGACGGTCATGCCGCGCAGCAAGCCCGTCAGCAAGCCGGCATAGTAGGCGTCGCCCGCGCCGGTCGTATCCACCACCGGCCCCGGCGGGGGAACGATGGGAATATCCACGTATTGTCCGGCGGCAGGGCTGAGCAGCGCGCCCTCGCTGCCGAGTTTGACGCCCAGCAGTCCCGGCGCGCCGCACGCGCGAAACGCATCGATGATCCGCCGCGGTTCCGTTTCACCCGTCTGATGCTCGGCCTCGGCTCGGCTCGGCACGTAGACGTCCAGGTGCGGCAAGATCCGGTCCAGCGGTTGCATCGCGCCGCCGCTGCCGGCCGCATCCAAAGCCGTCTGGCAGCCCGCGTCGCGGATGGCCTGCAGGATCTCCGGCAAGTCCGGCTCCAGCCGCGGCATTAGGGAATAGTAGCCGATCAAGGTCAAGCGACTTTGGGCGAACACGTCCAAGTGCTTCAGGAAGTGGGCCTTGTCCATCAGCCGCGGCGCGCCCACGCAGTGCGCAAAACTCCGCTCGCCGCTGGGGTCGATCAGCACCGCTGTCGTGCTGGTGGCGCCCGTCGGATGCGGCAGCAGCCAGCGCGTGTCGACGCCTTCCTGTTCCAGATTCCGGCGGATCACCGAGGCCCAGTCATCGCTGCCCGTGTAGCTGAAGGCGGCGACCTTGAGACCCAGCCGCGCCATGGCGATGCCCGAGTTGGAGACGATCCCGCCCGTGGTGACCTCGATCGGTTGGACCTCCAGCAGTTTGCCGCCGCCGATGGGCGCGTCCAACGGCACCGGCCGGACGAGAATGTCCACCACGCAGGATCCGCACAACACGCAGTCGAAGCTCTTGTTTGTGTTCATGTTGAAAAGTGTAGCAAACGCGGCCCTTGTGCAACACGGGGCACAGCGATTCGAATCCGGTAAAGCCCCCTTCTGAATAACTTGAAAAGGCGGAGCCAATCCTCGGAGTGCGGTGCCCTGTCACCGCTTTGGACAGCGGCCTGCAGCTTCGCAGATGCCTGGGTTCAGGAGACAGAACGCAGTTCACACCATCCGCAGCTGCGGCTGGATGCCGTTGACCACCGGCAGCGGGCCCTGCCCCAGGAGCATGCGGCGGAGATGACCGGCCATCAGTTTCGGGCTGCCCCGGAAGGCATCCAGCGAACTGCCGCCGATGTGCGGGACGATGGTTACGTTGTCCAACTGGACCAAAGGGTGATCGGCCGGCAGCGGCTCGACGTCGAACACGTCCAACGCGGCGCCCATGATGCGCCGCTCCTGGAGCACTCGGATCAAGGCCGGCTCGTCGACCAGGCCGCTGCGGGCCGTGTTCACCAGCACGGAGGTGGGCTTCATCAGCCGCAGTTGTTTCTCGCCCACCAGATGATGGGTTTCCGCCGTCAGTCGGGCGTGAATCGAAATCACGTCCGACTGGCGCATCAGTGTTTCCAGATCGACCATCTGCGCCGGCGCCGTATCGCCGCTGACGAACGGATCGTAGGCGATAATGCGGCTGCCCATGGCGTGCAGGTAGCCCGCCAGCAACCGGGCCACGGCGCCGTAGCCGACGAGTCCCACGGTTTTCTCGTTCAGTTCGGGAATCGAGTCCCGGTTGGGAAAGTCGCGCGTCCAGCGGCCGGACTTCAGCGCCGCATGCCCGCGGGCGATATTGCGGACTTCGCTCAAAATCAGCCCCAGGGCGCATTCGGCCACCGCGCGGGCGTTGCGGCCCGGCGTGTTCAGCACGCTGATGCCGCGCCGCGTGGCCACATCCACAGCCACATTCTCCGTCCCGCCCCGCAAGACGCCGATCACTTGCAGCGCGGCAGCCGATTCGATCAACCGGCTGCCCAGCGGCGCGAATTGGACGCAAACGATGTCAAAGTCGGCGATGCCCTCCGTCACGTGCGCCGGCAGCGGCACGGCGTCCGGACCGCCCTGTTCGATCGCCAGATTGGCCTGCTGCAGGTCGACCAGCGTCGGATGCTCCCACCGACGCACCTCGACCTCCACTCCGAGTTCGGCCAGCGGCGCGAACCCCTGGGGCATGAACTCGGCAGGAATGTACACATCGCTAATCGCCAGAAGCTTCATGACGCAGACCTTTCGATGGACCATTGGGGACTGCCAGGCAGACGCGCGAACTGTCGATTTAATTCATACTTATGTATGGTAGTTGCTTTTGCATCAAAATACGTGTTCTGTATAATGCTCGCAACGGCCGGTAAGAAGAGATCGGGAGGTCCGCGGGCATAGGTCTTGGGACTGCGACCATTCCTGTTGCGAGGTCTGGAGAAAATCCGCACCGAGTGGCGGTGGGCGTGTACCGGCGGCAATCTGAGGAAATTGATCCTGGAGGTGGGACGACGGCGCGCCAAGTTGGCCGAGTTGTCCGCCGAAGAGGTAAATGGAAGAACCTGGGGGATTCCCGCGGTCCCGTCTTTCCAGCTTTCGTCGGCTTGAATGGCATGTTCGGATCTGGGAAACCATCTCCGTCACTCCGCACCTTGAAAACATGATCGAGCACTCGGCCAGACAAAGAACCAGTCGTGTTCGCCGAGACTAAGAACCGCTAACAAAACCGAAATCGGAGACCTTCGGTCGGCGGTTTCGGCGGGGTCAGAGACCCGCGCCGAACGGTTTTGTTAGCGGTTCTTAAGGTGCGGTTGGTGCACAACTTGACGTTCAACGCAGCGGAACCTGCGCGGCGAATGGGGGCCTGACCGTTCCTTGCGACTACTCTAGCGTCACCGTCTTCGCCTTGTAGTCGATCGTCAGCTTCCTGTCCGCCAACAAGATGGTCCCCAGCAGTGGAAACTGGCCATCGTTCGCAACGACCTGCGTCCGGTATCTCTCGCCGAACCAGTCGAGATAGCAGGTGAATGTCTCCAGATCGATCGAACGGCCGTCGGCAAGAAGGGCCGCTGTTGTTGATGCTTGTTTCAATCCCAGCCGCTCGACGTACTGGCGCGGGATGACTAGGCCCCCGTTGAATGCCGTGTCGATCCACACCCGCAACGAACTTCTGTCGTCTGCCTCAGCGGCTGCCACAGGAACATCGAGCAAAGCCCGGAGTGACTCATCGACAATTCCGTTCACTGAATCAGAACTCCCAGGTGAAGGGCCGCGGAGTATCCAATGCGTAGCGTGTGCGTCAGCCGGTCGGGAAAGGCGTCGGCGGCCGCGTTGACCGCTTGGTCGAAAGTGTCTCCAAGGAAATACTTGCCCGATGTTGGCTCGATGCACAGATACCGGCCTTGGTACTTCCGTTCCATCTCCTCACGGTAGCGGGACTCGTAAATTCGCCGCGCCTTTTCGGCCACGGCCTTCGATTCTTCGGATATCATGGGGCAGCCTCCTGCAAGCGGACCAAGTGCAGTTCAGTCAGCTCTCATTGTACGGATGACTTGCGTCGAAAACCACTGCCTTGCAGCAGGAGCAGGAGGCTGGCTGGCGACGAACGAAGCGATACACAGCAGCGAGCGATCTGGGCGGAAACGAGTGGTGGCGCCATCGTCACGCGCTCGGTGTTCAAGGAAGCGGAACCTCCGCAGCGAATTGAAGGGTCACGGGACCTACCAGGCCAGATTCGGCCAGGGGGGCCTCCTTCTTCCACAGCCGCCAGGAGGTGAAGGTGTAGCGGCCCGTGGGGCTGGGCTTGCCTTCCAGGACCCACTGCGGCCAAGCCTTGAGGGTGCCGTTGGGGTTCCGCTCGCTGTCTTCGGGCAGCTGCTCGTCGCCGATCATGCGGTTGATCCATAGGTTGACGACCTTGACTTCCAGCGAGTTCTCGCCGGGCTGGAGCGCGTCGGTCACGTCCACGCGAAACGGCGGTTTCCAGAGGATGCCGAGGTCCTTGCCGTTCAGCTTCACCTCGGCCATGACGGCGACTTGGCCGAGATCGAGAGCGATTTTGGATTTTCGATTTTCGATTTTGGATGCAAACGTAGTGCGGTAGGTTGCGGCGCCGCTGTAGTAGCGGATTGCCGGGTCGGTGTGCTGACTCCAATCTTGCAGTTTGTCGAAAGTCACCGGCTTGGCCGGGCCGCCCCACTGGGGATCAAAACGGACTTCCCACGGGCCACGAAGTTGCCCTGGCGGCGGGACGGCATCGACTTTCACACGCCGCGATGGGCCCGCGCCGCTCACCAACTCGTATTCGCCCGGCTCGCGTGCGACCAGCCGCAGCCGGCCATCCGCGTCGCGGGACACTTGCACGATCGCGCCGGGCGGTACGGGACCGATCGCCAGGTCCACGGTGTCCGGGTCGGTGCCGGTGAGGTGCAGCGGCTGGCCGTCGATGATGCAGTCCAGCTCGAGCGTCTTGACGATGCCGAACGCGGGATCGTCGCCTTCGGCCATCCGCGCGACCTGGAAACTGCTCTCGCCGGCGTCGATCAGCCGCTGGGCCTTGTCGCGCACGTCGCGGGTCCGCTGGGGATCGTCGAGCACGCCGTAGCGGGCCTTCTCGACACGAGCATTCACTCCGTTCGGATTCAGGTGAATCATTTCGCCGTCCTGGGCGGTGACTCGTAGCGACCGGTTGTCGACCGTGTACTCGACGACCAGCGTCTTGAGGACCTTGAAGGCCGGGTCGTCGTCCTCGGCCATCGCGCTGACGGGGAACCGATTGTCTTCCTCGATCCGCTGCTGGACTTTCTTGGTGACGTCGCGGGTGCGCTGCGCGTCATCCAGCACGCCGTAGCGGGCTTGGCGGACGATGATCTTCGGCGGCGGTTCGATCGCCGCAGAGAGCAGCAGCTTGCCATCACGGCGCACCGCAGCGAGCGCATCGCCGGGGCCGCCCGGCTGGCGAAAGACGACGAACACCGAGCCGTGCGGGCCGAGCGTAAGCGAGACGCGAGTGATGCCCGCCTGCGATGCCCAGACTGCGGCGGGTTCGATCCGTCCGCTCTCCGGCCACCACAGCTCCGGGACCTTGCCGCCGACACGGAAACCGCACGTGGCGGTCGTCTCGAAATCCCTACCGTTGGCCACGAAGTAGATCTCCGCGGCGTCCGTCGTGCGGTGCAGGAACCGCCACGGCAGCGGGCAGGTGAAGTCGGGCTGGATGCCGCTCTTCTGCAGCAGCTTCTCCGGCGTCACGCCCCATGCGATCCGCCCGCGGCCCACGGCCCGCTCCTTGACGCGTTGCCCGTCGCAATCGCCCCACAACTCGGCAGCCAACTGCTGCACCTCCTCGTCGCACTGCGGATACCCGCTCAAGCTCGGCGATTTCTGCGGTCGGGGGCCCAGCACCGTGGCGCCGGCTTCGACCAGTTCCTTCAGTTTGCCCAGTAGTTCCGGCGTCATCGTCCGCGATTCGGGCAGCACCAGCAGGCGGTAGCTCATGCCGTCGGGCAGCACGATCCGTCCGTCGCGGACCGACATCCGCGTGAGCACGGCGTGGTCGGTGCATTCATCCCAGTCGTGCCCGGCGCGCGGATGGCGGCCGAAGCCGGCCGGCGAGTTCTGAGGCTGGAGGTAGCAGATGTCGCCGACGAACAGGCCCTGCCGCAGGAGGAACTGGCAGCGGGCCAGGTACCCGTGCCACGCCCGCGACTGGTCCCACCAGGTTTGAGTCCGCTCGTAGTGCTGGCCCCACGGCCCCATGGTCATGCCGGGTTGGTAGTTGAGCCAGGGCTGCATGGCGTAGCGGTGGAAGACGAAGCGGTTGATGCCTTCACAGAACGCCTGATCGCCCAGGGCCTTGAGTACGGCGGGGTGTTCCCGCCAGCGTTCCTGATCGCCCGACGTGAACGCCTCGGCGCCGATGATCCGCTTGCCGTAGACGTGTCCCGCGGAAGCCATCCCACGGCAGGTGTCGAGCGCACCGCCGCCGGGCGTCCAAAACTCGCCCATCGGTTCGTCCGCCTGGCCGCCGTAGGGAATGCAGTCGCAGGGGCCGCCGTAAGCCTCGACAGTAAACCGCAGGCCGCCGTCGTTGGCCAGAGAGCGAAAATGGCCGGCGTAGTTCTCGATGACCAGTTCCGAAATCGCCCGCCGCACGTCCCACAGAAACCGTTCCGAACGTTCCAAACTGCCGACCACGCGGCCCGTGAACACCGGCAGGAACGGCATCAGGTCGTACCCGCGGCGAGCGCGAAACTCGTCGCGCATCTTCGCCGTCCAGTTCTGCGAACCGTTCTCCCAACTGTCGATGTGGGTTGCGACCAGCCCGCCGGCCGGCCGGCGGCTCGGCGCCCCCGTGTCGGCGGCCAGCTTCGCCATCATGCCCGCGAAGGCCGCTTCGATGCCTGCCTGGCTGAGTTTGTCGCACTCCAGTCCCCGGCCGGACGCCGGTGCGGGCGCGTTCTGTGCCCCGGTGCTCGTGTGGCCGATGCGGAGCACCGTCCACTTGCCCGGCGGCACGTCCCAGGCCAGCCGCCCGTCGGCCTGCATGCCGGCGGTGAGGTCGCGGACGGCGTTGTCGGCAATGATGTCTTGCGGCGCCAGTTCACCCTTGGCGGGCTTGTGACCGCCACGCCGCTGGAAGGCCGCCTTGGACTCGATGCCCGGGATGCGGTACTCGCCCACCGCCGGGAACGCCTGCACGGCAATGTCGCGATAGAAGCCGGCGGTGGCCTTGGGCTGGGGCAGCACGCCGTCAAAACGCTGCGGGCCGGCAACTTCGGTCTCCGTCCAGGTCACTTCCTGCATCGACTGTTCGGGTTTGATCCACGGCCCGCCGCTGCCGTTCCAGCCGGCGTCGTCGTTCATGTTCACTTCGAGTCCCAATCGCCGGGCCTCGGCGTCAACGTGCTGGAACAACTCTCGCCAGCGGTCGCTCATGAAATCGACCGGTCCGACGGGAGCGCCCTGATCGACCTCCATGATCAGCACGCCGCCGATGCCCACCCGCTTCATCGCCTCCAGATCGGCGGTGATGCCCTCCTGGGTAATGTTGCCGTTGAGCCAGAACCAATACACCCACGGCCGGGCGGTATCGGGCGGCTGCGCGAAGCCTTGTTCGAGTGCTGCCGCGCCGTCCGGCGACGGCACTTCGGCGGCCACTCCCGCCGTCGTCGCGAGGATCACCAGAACTGCCGGCCAGATTCCAAGTCGATTGGAAGTGCTCATCTTCGTACTCCCTGTTATGCCGGGCGCGGTCGAGAAAGAAGCATTCTCGTTGAACCGCGAGCCACTGGTCACCGCGCACAGTTGCCTGCCAGTGGGCACGGTACTCAGCCGCATGACTCGTGTCAATCTGTCAATCAGCCTTGGACTCCCGGTTCTGCGGACACGCCCAAGCAGGGGCGGAATGCCTATTCCTGGCTGCCGTTGCTCTGCCGCAGCCAGGCCGCGATGTTCCGGCGGTCTTCCTCTTCCAGTCGCCGGCGTTTGGCGGAGTACCGTTCGTGCTTCGCTCGCTCCTCGTCCGTCCATGTGTTGGCTTCCACGTAGTCGCCGCAGTAGGGGACGCCCAGGTCGATCCAGGCGGACAGTTTGTCCAACTCCTCGCGCGACAGCCGCAGGTCCTCGTGGCCGCCTTCCAGCAGTTCGATCAGGCGGCTGCGATTGGCGCCGGCGGCGTACGGCGGTTGCATGGGCGGCGCGGATTGGGCGCTCACCCAGTTGACCATCGCGTGGCCGGCGTCGCCCCGCCACAGTCCCTCAGTCGGCTTGTCCTCGCGGGCATGCGTCAAGGCCAGGTACGACTGGCTCCAGCGCCGCTTGGCGTGCATGTCTTCCGCCCCGCGCGCGGTCAGTTCGTAAGGCACGTCCGTCCGGCCGTCGTGGCAGCGGACGCATTGGCGATCGAGGATCGGTTGAATCTCCTGAGGAAAACTGAACCCGCGCGGGGAGCCGTAGAAAGGACGGAGCGCTTCCGCCCGCTGGCCCAGGGCTTGCGTCAGTGGCAGGCCGGCCACGGGGCCGCTGTTCTTGTGCTCGTGGCAGCCCACACACGAGGCGTTCTCGCCCGGCTGCAGCGTGGACCAGCTGCGCATCGTCTGGACCATGCGGCCGCGCTCGTCCAGCAGTTGGAAATACACCGGCGTCCGCGCCGGGACCTCGAAAAAGGCCGAGCCGTCTTCGCGCACGGTGGCATCGCCCAGAATCCATTTCGGATCCCACGTCCCGTTGCCGATGGCGACCGGCGTGCTGATCAACGCCCCGCCGCCCGGCCCGGCGTTGCGGTTGGAGCCGATGCCCGCCGCGCGGTACTCCAACGCCACCACGCGCAACGTCTTGATCGTGCCTCGGTCAACGCCTGCCAAGCCCGGCCCGGCGTACACGTCCTGGACGTAGAAGGTTCCCGTTGTCTGGCGATGATCGACCAGGCTGGGACGCATCCGGCGCGTGGTGCGCTGCCGCACGGGAACGCTTTGGCTGCAAGGCAAGCGGGGATCGTCCGCCAGCCGCTCGCGCGCCCCGCTGCTGGTCATCCAGTAAACCCCGAACCGCGGCCCGAACGCACCTTCGGCCCAGCGCCAGCCAACGGGATGATAGGTCACCAGGTACTCGGTCTCGCTCAACGGGTACGGATATTGAAACAGCTCGCCTTTCTGGCCGAAGGCGTCGATCTTCACCGCCGGCGTGTCGCGGACCGGAGCGATCAACTGCACGCCCGCGTTCTCCTGGCGGCCTTTCGCCGGGTCGATCAGGATCAGTTTGCCCGTCTGCCGCGAATGGTGCCCCGTGGCGATAGCCGCCACTTTCTGAGTCCCAGGCACGCCGCGGGCGTGCAGAATCGTGGTCGGAAACCACGAGTTGCCGCCGTAGAAGTCGCACTGGTTGGTCCCGTCGGGGTTCATTTGCAGCAGCGGCTGCGGATAGATCTGGCCGCGATCGTTGTACTCCCAACGCGTGTACAGGATGCGGCCGTCGTCCGTGACCGTCGGATAATTGTCGTGGACCTGATCGAACGTCAGCCGCCGCAGGAAACGGCCGTCGCCGTCGCAGCGGTACAGATTGCTGACCTCGGTCCACCAGCAGTCCACGATCTGCACGCAGCGGGTCGAGTTGAAAATGATGTCGCCGTCCGGCAGGTAGATGGCCTCGTAGTCGGCGACACCCAGGCCGTGGGTCAGTTGCCGGATGACGCGCGACTCCAAGTCCATTTCGTACAGGTGGTAGTCGTCCTCGCGGTCGGACTTCTTCCAGGCGAACAGCACGCGGCGGCCGTCGTAGGACACGTCCGGATCGCGGATCACGCCGCCCGGATCGCCGATCAGCGTCTCGACACGCGGCTGGTCGCCGTCGCAGCACGCCAGACAAAGGGCCGAGCCGGGGACGAAATGACGTTCCGCTTGTGCATCCGACTGGCCTTCCGTGTAGGCGTAGTGCGAGCCGCCCAGCGTATAGTGCTTGGTGAACACGAACTGCGGCACTTGGCCGCTGAGAGACCGCAGTCGTACCGCCCGGCGCAGGCGGCAAGCGTCAACGTACAGGTTCAGCCAGGCGGGATCATCGGGCGACGTCGCGGCTTGGATCAACGTTTCCAGACGGGGCGCCAGCGTCTGGCCCGCGTCGCCCAAGTCGTCCAGCACGCGGCGAATCAATTGCTGCTCAAGTCCCGCGTCTCGCCTGGCCTCGAAGAACCAGCCGAAGTGCCGTTGCGCGTCGGAATCATCTGTGGGCGTACGAAACGGACGATCTTGCAGCAGCCAGTCGGTTTCCGGCCAGTCCGTCCAGAAACGCCGATACAAATCTTCCCAGACGGCTGCCCAGTCCGTACCGTCTGCGGGCAGCTTGAGATTCTGCGCTTGCAGCCGAGCCACGTTCTGGCGGGTGGCCAACACACTCTCGGCCCATGTTTCGCGCCGGCCATAGAGGTTGGGCTCGGCCGCCTGCGCGGCGCACGCCGTCAGCCAGGCCAGCAGGGCAAATCGTTCCATCATCAGGCAGGCTCCTCGTGGGGTGAGATCTCCGGTAGCATGACGTCCGGAGCGTTGGAAAACAAGAGCACCATGGTGACGATCTTTCCGGGACACCAATTCTGTGCCAGGCGGGATGGAAAGACGCCGCGGGCGCAGGTAGAACTGGTGCTGAGAATCGCTAACGAAACTGCTCGGCGCGGGTCTCCGACCCCGCCGAAACCGCCGACCGAAGGGACCTTTAAGGAACACAACGATGCCTCGACCACGAACGCCCCTGTCCTGCGGCTTGATCTGCATCGCGCTGTTTGGCGTTTTCTTCCTACAAGGCGGCTTTGCCCAAGAGGGACGCCTGCGCCCGCAACTGCTGGTGTCGCTGCCGGACGCCTGCCCCACGCCCGACGGCATGGCGATCGACGCGGACGGGAACCTGGTGGTGGCCTGTCCCAACTTTGCCGACGCCGCACAGCCGGGCTGCCTGATCCGCATCGATCGACAGCGCCGCGTGACCCCGTGGGTCAATGTGCCGCCGCTGGCCGAGACCGGTCGAGCTTGCCCGATGGGCATCGCCTTTGGACCCGACGGAGATTTGTATGTCTGCGACAATCAGAACTGGCCGACCGGCAACGGACCGGACGGCGAACTGAATCAAGGCCGGTTGCTGCGGCTGCGGATTCGCGACGGCCGGATCGAACGTACGACGGTAGTCGCCCACGGGATCAGCCATCCCAACGGCGTTCGCGTCCACCGGGGGCACGTCTTTATCACGGTCAGCTTGCTGCCCAAGATACGCGTCCGGCCGGTGCCCGATATCCATCCCGAGGACAAACTGCTGGCCAGCGGCGTGTATCGCTTCCGCCTGGATGACGAAGGCATCGCCGTGACGAATTCGCAGGACGATCGGAACCTGCTGGTCACGCTGGTCACCAGCAACCGCGACTGCCAGTACGGTGCTGACGGGTTGGCTTTCGACAGCCGAGGGAACTTATTCGTGGGCAACTTTGGCGACGGCGCGTTGCACAAAGTGACGTTCGACGCCCAGGGCCGCGTGACCGGCGCCACGGTTTTCGCCAAGACCGATTTTGCCACGCCGATGTCCGCGCCGGACTTCCCCGCCAAGATGGTTCGGGCCAAGATGCGGACGACCGACGGAATTTGCATCGACGGCCAGGACAACATCTTCGTCGCTGATTTCTCGAACAACGCCGTCTGCAAGGTCGACCCGCAGGGGCGCATTACGGTCCTGGCGCAAAGCTCCGACGGGGATGGCAGCGACGGCGGGCTGGATCAGCCGGGCGAGCCGATTCTGTGGGACGGCAAGCTGGTCGTCACTTGCTTTGACATGGTCACGGGACCGGACAAAGTCAACTCCAAGCACGACAAGCCGTTCACGTTGTCCTATTTGGAATGGAAGGGGTTGTGAGCGGCCCCAACTCGTAGCCTTGACGACGCACTAGAAGGAAAAGCACCTCAGGCATCACCATGACGACTCACCTTCTGGCTCACGACTTGGGCACTTCCGGCAACAAGGCCACCCTGTTCACGGACGAAGGGCGGCTGGTGGCCAGCCGCACGTGCAGCTATCCGACGCGGTATTTTCACGGCAACTGGGCCGAGCAGGAGCCGGACGACTGGTGGCGGGCCGTCTGCACTACGACCCGAGAACTGGTTGCGGACATCGATCCGGGTCAGATCGCCTGCGTCGCGTTGAGCGGCCAGATGATGGGCTGCACGCCGGTCGATGCGCAGGGGCGTGCCTTGCGTCCGAGCATCATCTACTGCGATCAACGGGCCGACGAGCAGGCTCTGCGGATCCTGCAGCGGATCCGTATGGCCGACTTCTACCGCATCGTGGGCCACCGAGTGAGCGCCAGTTATTCCCTGGAAAAGCTGATGTGGGTCCGGGACCACGAACCGGACGTCTTCCGCCAAACCGACAAGACGTTGTGTGCCAAGGACTATATCAATCTGCGGCTGACCGGCGAGGCGGCCACGGATTACAGCGATGCGTCGGGGACGAACGCCTTTGACTTGAACCGCTTCTGCTGGTCGGAGCAGGTCCTGGAGTTGGCGGGGTTGGATCTCCGCCTGTTTCCTCCCGCTCGGCCGTCGACGGACATCCTGGGCACGGTCACGCCGGATGCCGCCGCCGCGACCGGGCTTCGAGCCGGCACCCCGGTCGCCGTGGGCGGGGGCGACGGCAGCTGCGCCGGGGTCGGGGTGGGCTGCGTCAAACCGGGCTCCGCCTATAATTATCTTGGTTCGTCCAGCTGGATCGCGCTGACCGTGGACAAACCGATCGTGGACCCGCAGATGCGGACCATGAACTGGGCCCATTGCGTGCCGGGCTACCTGCACCCGTCGGGCACCATGCAGGCGGCCGGATCGAGCTATCATTGGCTGAAAGAAACCGTCTGCACGCTCGAACAGCGTCAGGCCCGCGAAACCGAGAGGGACGTGTACGAGTTGATCAACGAACAGATCGAGCGTTCGTCGCCCGGCGCCGGCGGCTTGATCTTCCTGCCGTACATGCTGGGCGAACGGACGCCGCGCTGGAACCCCAAAGCGAAGGGCGCCTTCATCGGCCTGAGTCTGGCCACGCGCCGCGAGGACCTATTGCGGGCCGTGCTGGAAGGGATCACGATGAACCTGGGAATCATCGTGAACATTTTCCGCCAGCACGTCCCGATCGAGGCGGTGACCGTGATCGGCGGCGGAGCCAAAGGCGCCGTGTGGCGGCAGATCCTGGCCGACGTGTACGGCTGCCCGATCCAGAAGCTGAACTACTTGGAAGAAGCCACGTCGATGGGCGCGGCGGTCGTCGGTGGAGTGGCGGCCGGCGTGTTCGACAGCTTCGATGTCATCGATCGGTTTGTACGCGTGGACGACGTGGTCTCGCCGAACCGAGCCAACCAAGCCGTCTACCAGCGAATCATGCCAGTTTTTGACCGTTGTTATGATGCCTTGGTGGGCGTCTACGAGGACCTGGCAGGCCTGTTAGAGTAAGAACTGCTAACAAAACCGAAATCGGAGACCTTCGGTCGGCGGTTTCGGCGGGGTCAGAGACCCGCGCCGAACGGTTTTGTTAACAGTTCTAAGTTAGGGCTCCGTCCCGACCGTGTCGGGACGGAGTCCCAACCTACGAACTGAGACCCTAGGGAGCCCACACGATGCGTGCTGTCGCCGTCGTCGAACCTGGCAAGGTGGAACTGGTCGAACTCGAAGCGCCTTCGCCCGGTCCTTACCAGGCGCTGGTCAAGACGGACCTGGCGGCGCTCTGTAATGCGACCGACAGCAAATTGGTGGCGGGGCATTTTCCTGGAGTGGACAAGTACCCCTTGATCCTGGGGCATGAGAGCACCGGGATCGTCACGGCCGTGGGCGACAAAGTCCGCACGTTCCACGTCGGCGACCGCGTCATTGGCGGGCTGAACTTCGCCTTCTCCGACCCGCGCTATGCCAGCGGCTGGGGCGGCTTCTGCGACTGGACCCTGGCCAACGACCACGATGCCATGCTGGCCGACGGCGTCGCCGATGCGGAACACGGCTGGTTCGAGGTGGCCGAGATTCAGCGCCCGGTGGCGGCCGACATCCCGGCTGCCGAGGCGGTGTTGATGTGTACGTGGCGCGAGGTGCTCGGCGGATTCAGCGACTTTTCCCTGGGGGCCGGCCAAGACATGCTGGTGTTCGGCGGCGGTCCGGTGGGGTTGAGCTTCGTCAAGTTCGCCCGGCTGCTCGGCATGGGCTGGGTCGGATCGGTCGATCCGGTCGAGGGCAAGCGTCAGCGGGCTCTGGCCTTGGGCGCCGACGCCGTTTTCGCGCCGGACGATCCCGCGTTGGCGAAACTCGTCGCCGCCCGCGGCAAGCCGCTGGATACGGTGATCGACGCCGTGGGCAGTCCGGCCTGCATCAACGCGGGACTGCCGCTGCTGAAACTGGGCGGCTCGCTGTGCGTCTATGGCGTTCTGGCCGAGTCGCAGTTGGTGTTGAACAAGGCCACGGGCCCCTACAACTTCAACGTGTTCGTACACCAGTGGCCGACTCGTTGGCGCGAACGCCTGGCGCAGACGGTCCTGGAAGAACACCTGCGGAGCGGCGAACTCCGCGCCGCGGAGTTTGTGACGCACGAGTTCCCCTTGGAACGTGTGGCGGAGGCTCTGGCTGCGGTCCGCCAGGGCGACGTAGTCAAGTGCCTGCTGCGATTCTAAAGGGCCTTGCCGTTCCGCAGAAAACCTGGTTCTTCAACTGCCATCGTGTCCACTCATTCAACATCACAAGGAGCCAACCATGTCCTTTTCATTCTCCCTGATTCTCCTGCTGCCTGCCGCACAGCCGGCGTTGAATCCGGTGGTGGAGGCAGAGGAGATCGTTTTTCGCTACACGCCGGCCGACAACGGTTCGGGGCCATTGTGGTGCTTCGGGTCGACGTGTCTGGTCCGCGCGGGCGAGCGGGTCTTTGCCAGCGGGCTGGAAACGTTGCCGGATTGCCCGCCGCTGAACAACTGCCGGTGGCAGTTGTACCAGCGCGAATCGGCGGGTTGGGAACTGGTTGCCCAGGACCCCAAGGACCGCACGCGCGAGCCCTGCCCGCTGGGATGGTCGCACGACGGGCGACTGTTCCTGTCGGTCAATCCCACGCTGGTCGCCGACCGCACGAAGCGTGGGGGCGGTCCGGCCCGTCCCGAGATCCTGGAGTTCTCCAGCACCGACCCGAAACGGCCGCCGCAGACTATTCTGCCCGAGTGGGGCGACAGCCCGGCGTTCACGGAGCACTCCTATCGAGCGTTTGCGGCCGACGGTCGTGCGGGCGAGCTGATCCTGTTTCAGAACGTGGGCTACACGCATTCCGAGTGGATTCTGCGGGATCGCGAGGGCAATTGGCCGGCCCGAGGCAAGCTCGCCTGGCCGCCCTACGAGGACCCGAAATTCGAACCCTACGGAGCCACCCATGTGCGGGTGAACTATCCCAACGTCGTGCTTCATAACCGCGAAGTGCATTTCTGCGGCATCGCGTCGTACAACAAGTGGGACCGCGTGCGCGACAACCCCGAGCTGATGGGCCGCGAGAAATGGGGCAGCCGCACGCGGCGTCTGCTGTACACCTGGACGCCCGACATCACCAAACAGCCCTTCGGCGAATGGGTCGAGATCGGCCACTGCTTCGCCACCGGCGGCTACCTGCTCACCGGCGACATGTGGCGTGCGCCCGACGGCGCAGTCCACATCGTCTGGCCCGAGTTCCCGATTCACCCCCAGTTGCGGCAGGAGTACTTCCCGGACATCAAGCGGACGCAGGCGATCAAGTACGCCCTGCTGCGTGACGGCAAGATCCTGCACCGCCGCACGCTGCTGGAAGCGGGCGAAGGCGCCGGCAACGAGTTCCCCTCGACGCCGCGCTTCCAGATCCTGCCCGACGGCCGGCTGATCCTGGTCTATGCCGTGGAAAGCCGCGGGCCGGGCAAGACGACTCGCGAAAACCGTTTGCTGGAACTCTCGGCCGACGGCACGCCGGGTCCGAGCGTCACGATCCCGCTGGAGCATCCCCTGTCGAACTACTTCACCGCCACCCCGCGCGGCGGCTCGCCGCCCTCCACGACCCTCGACTTGTTCGGCGTCCGCTTTCAATCGCCCCCCGGCGAGCCCGCCATGTGCTACGCCAGGGTCAACTTGAATGCGAGGTGATGCTGCGATCCTCGCACGGCGGAGGTTGCCGCTCCGCAACATGATCCGCAGCGTCGTGGTTGCCTTTTTTCAACCTGAGTGCTCCCTCAGCTGCTTGGGGGCGGCGATGATGGGTTGCAGGGCTTTCGCTTCCGGCCATCCGCCGAGGCTGGGCGCGACAATTGCTCTCCAGACTTGTCGCAGGCCGGACTGGCACATTCTCCCAACCGGATTCGAACTACGATGCGAGCCTACGAACTGATTGAGTTGAGTGCTCTGATCGCCGTCAACAGCCATTCCTTTGTCCAGGGGCAGGGACGCTTGTCGGAACACAGCATTTCCCAGTACTGGTCTGTGTCCCGCAGCCGTTTCGGCCGTTGGGCGCGAACCCTGAAGACCGACTTGCACCGACTGCGGTCGTGCGTCGAGAAGGCGCCCGCCGTCTGTCGCCATGCCAGGCCGGTGCTGGAGGAGATCCTCACCGGGGAGATGCTGACCCGCATTTGGACCGCCGTGGCTTGCCAGCACGACCGGCAGCGCGGGTCCAGCTACATCTCGCCCGTCGTGTGCAGCGTGTTCCTGGGACACCTGGAGGCCCGCCATCGGGCGTTGAACTTCATGTTCCATGCCCAGGAGTACGACCTGGAGGCGGTGTTGGACATGAACCGCGTGCGACACCGTTGCGAGCGTTGGACCGACATGCTGTTGGCGTACCTGACGCCGCCGTGCGACGTGGCGAAGGTGGCAGTCGAACCGAAACGGGTGATCGACTTTGCCGAAGACGTCCGCGACCTCTTTCATCGCGCCAACGCGGTCCAGTCGTGGCAGTTGCTGTGTGTGGCGCTCAAGAGCAGTCTCGCCGACTGTCTGGCCCAGCACGCTCCCAACGCGGACCTGAACTCGCAAATCGCGTCCAGCATCCTGGCCGGCTTCCGGCCGGAGACGTTCGACGCCACCGGCTACCTGGGGTCGCTGTGGATGGAACGGCTGGAATACACCACCGCCGACGCCGAGGCGCTGATCGAAGAACTGCTGGCCGTGGACAACCCTGCATTTTCGTAGCAAGATTCCGTATCCTGTCGGCAGTGGGCCGGCGGAACAGGACGCCCCCTTGCCCCGACTGCTGCCTGACGAGGAATCAGCAGCGGGGTATGGTGGAACAACACGCGGGAGCCGAATCGTGCAATTGACGGTGGAACGGCTGAAAGCCGCCGAGCAAGGCGACGCGGTAAGAATCGAAGCGGGGGGAAAGAAGTACGTTTTGCTGAGCCAAGGCGTCTACGAAGACACGTTGGACTACAGACCCTGGACAGCCCGAGAGATCGACTCGCTCGCCGACGAAGCTTTGGAATTGGTCTCCGGCGACGGAATTGATGAGCCGGAGGAACCATGAACATCCAGCGTGGCGATGTACTGAAGGCGCGTTTTCCCGATGCATGGAACCGAGGACGGTTCGACGTCAGGCACGTCAAGGCACCACATCCGTCTCCAAGCCGAGTGCCACGAGCGCACCCAGAATCGCCCGCAGATCGCCCTTCATGTCCTCAGTGACGACCAAGTCACTGTGGAACCGACCACGAAAACGGACGACGGCTTTTTCCGCCTGCGCAATCTTGGTGGCAAGCGAAAAAATGCCGGGCTCGGCAAGGCCAAGGTGGGCAATCTCCAAGACATCGTGCTTGTCAATCTTGTGCCGAGCGAACGCCACGTCGCGGGACTCCCATCGTGCCGTGTCCGTCACGATGGTGATGCTCTCGGCGCGAATGGCTCTCTCCCCGTGATAAACGATCCTCAGGGCAGCCTCCGGCGGTTGGTGGGTAAGCCAAAGGCAGCCCTCGACTGAAACCAGACGCCCCGCCTGCAGCCCCCACAAGTGCCGCGGAGGCTCGAATCGTATCACGTGGTCCACGTCGTCGTATTCGAGCCACAATCGCGTCAACCCATCCACGATGACGGTGCGAGCTTCTGAAGAGTCATAAGGTTCGAGAATCCGCTCCAAGAGCTTTAGGCGACTCGGCCAAAGAAACGTTCCATTGCTCAGCTTCAACGCGGATCCCGTGTCCGTCGCCGTCTCGACGTCGGCAGGATGATACTGATACGACGTGTCGCACAGGATGTCGCATTCCGGCAGGAATCGCTGCCACGGGCAATCGGCGGCGACTCTCGTCCCGAAGACGGTTCTTGGTGGCCCGGCACCGGGAGGCAAACTCGTGGCAGCCGAGGTGATGTCCGCATACGGCAATCTTGCCGAGTGGGATTTCTTGTTTTCTTCCACGACCTGTTGGAAAACGTAGGCTTGATCTTCCTTGCTGAACCAATACAAAGGGACGTGAATGATCGGCCCCGTGGTCGTTTTCAGGAACACCTCTTTTCCGCCGAACAAGGAAACGAACTCCGCTTCTCCCGAAAACGTTCTTGTCGAATCCCACCAGGTTCGGAGTTCTCCCATCGTCGTCCTCCATCACTCAATTGCGCATCGCCGTGCCAGCTCCGTCTCGATTCAAGACCCCAGGCTTCGCCTCGGATCTAAAATCGGCATGCGGGGTGGCGCCGTGTCCCAGAGCAGATTCACTTCGTCGGGCGTCAGGCCGTAGGCCTCGTTCACCAAGTCGCTGAGCTGACGCTCCAGCGTGAACGACTCCGCGACCAATTGACGCGCGGGTTCGATCGTGCGGGCGTACTCGTCCCGCAGGCTCCGCAAGGCCGACGCCGATAGCGGATGCTTCTTGCCTCGGGGCTTCTTGACCTCCGCCACGAAGCCGTCGGAATCCAGACCGAGCGGCGATTGCAGCTTGGTGCTCGGCTTCTCGATCGCGTGCTCGACGCGGAGCCAATCGAGGATATCCCGACAAACCGACTGCTCGGACTGCCGAATCTCGATAAGGCGTTGGGCGGCCGTCACCGTCCTCTCGCGGACGGAATCGCTCGGCCGCGCGATCGGCAGCGATTCCATCAGGAAACCCACCGGAGACAGCGCCTCGTCCTTCATGTGCGGCAGGTAACGCCAATTGTGCCACCACATCAGCGGCGAGTTCAGTACGGCGAGCAGGTATAGGTCGTCGGACGGGACGAAAAAGGTCTTGTTGTTTCCGAACATCCCTGCGCGATCAAAGGCATAGCACGGGTGAAATTGAATCTCCTGGTACACGATCTTGGGCTGGTCAAACCTGTCCCAGTAGGCGCAGGCTCGGAGTTCCCACCAGTTCTTACCTTGGTCTTGCCGCTTTCGCAACGCTGCCTCCAGCGGCTTGAACCGTGCGTGGATACTGGGATAGGTCTGGCGAAACACGTCTTCGGCCTTCTCCCCGGCCTGGGACCAAGGCCACGTGTAGTCGCCACTGGATCGGATGACGATCATCCACAGTCCGGCCCAAGCCGATGTCCAGCGTTCAATGTCCTGGCCTCGCACGTACGGCTTGATGATCGCGGCACACCCGGCATCCGCCTCGACCAGCGCGTTCTTCGTTGGCGTGTCGATCAAGAATGCTTCGTTTAAGCCTGTGAGGATGCCGCGAACCGGATTCGCGCGGGCAAACTCGCGCAGCGGAACGCGTTCCCTGCCGACTCGTTCGCACAACTTCGTGACTGCATCCGGCTCCAGTTGCCAAGCGTCGGCACCAAGCCGTGCAAGCGATAACTCGACTCCCTCCTCGTCAATCTGCCGGCTCAGGTCATCGATCCGCAACTGTTCTCGGGGAATCGTACACAGCCGGGCTGTCATGGGTTTCGGTTCGTCCGTCGGCCGGCGCGCGACCAGGATCGACGGGAACACGTCGGCGTCCTCGAAAATCTGTTTGGCGTGGCCGAAGTCCACCACGGACTCGATCCAGGCGTGCTCGCCGAAGAACCGCCGCAGCGGCTCGCCGTAACTGGCCTTCATCCACTTGTTCGTCACGATGAACGACAGCCGGCCGCCCGGCTTCAACAGGCGCAACCCCAACTCATAGAAGTACACGTACAGGTCCGCCATGCCGTGGTAGGTCCGGTAGGCCGTTTCCAGGTGCGGCTTGATTGGCTGCAAGAGTTCCTGCCGGACGTACGGCGGGTTGGCCACCACGACGTCGAAGCCGCCGTCCCGAAACACTTCGGGAAAACTCGCCTGCCAATCGAACGCCCTGGGATCGACCCTCGGATCGGCAACGATGCTGTTCCCGACGCATATCGTGTGGTCCAGGCTGGTCAGCGGCTTGCCGCGATGCGCCGTCTTGATCCACAGACTCAGCCGGCAGATTTCGACCGCCTCGTCGTTCAAATCGACGCCGTACAGGTTGTCCTGGAGAATCCGCTTGTCGAGATCCAGCAGCGGCCGGTTCACGCCAAGTTCTCTCAGGCGGTCGTTGGACGCTTGGTACTCGGCGTACAGTTGGTCGAATGCCTGAATCAAGAACGCACCGCTGCCACAAGCAGGGTCCAGCAGACGGATGCCAGCCAACTCGTCCTGCCACCCTTCCCAGAATTCGACGAGCGCCGCACGTTCCGGCTTCTTCAGCGTGTCCAGTGCGTACACCGCGGGATCGGCCAATGCGGTGCGAGCCGTGCCGCGCGCCGCCTCCTGCTGCTTCTGTCGCAGTCGCTCGAAGCGGTCCCGCAACACACCGCCCAACGCCTGTTCGACGATATAGCGGGTGATGAACGAGGGTGTGTAGAAGGCGCCTTCCTTCTTCCGCCGCGACTTCGGCTCGGCCACGCCGTCCAATTCGTTCCGCAGCCGTTCCAGATCGGTGATCGACTGCTCGAAGATGTGACCCAAGATATCGACGTCGATCAGTGTCCCTTCCCCGGTCGCCGCGGCGGCTTGATGCGGCGGCCGGTAGTCGTAATCGCCCAGATCGCGGAAGTACCCGCAGACCTCATCCGACACCCGCAAGCCATCCAGATTCGCGTCCTCGGCGAACAGCCCGCCGTTATAGGCGTGGATGCCCAAGGCCGCGTTGCCGCCATTGATGGCGCTGAACAGCCCGCGGAAGTTGTCGTAGATCGGCCGCGGGTGGTACGGGTCGCGGTGCTCGTACGCCTTGCGGATCGTCTCCACTGGCAGCAGACCGCGATCTTCGGCAAACGCACAGAACAGCACGCGGTCCAACAGCTTCTGCGTGCAAGCCAACACGGTCTTGGGTGGCGTCTGGGGATTGTCCTGGCACAGCCGGGCAAAGGCGTCCTGCCGCATGTCGCCGTACTGGACGTAAAACTTCTTCGTCAGCTCGCGACCGACCTTCTCCGATTCGGCCAGCAGGTCGTACAGGTGCGAGCGACCATCGGCAGGCACCACCCGGTCGGCCCCGAGCAGGAAGAGGAATTGCCGCAGCAAGGTTTCGCTGTCAGCCAACGCCTCGGTTTCGAACCGTTCGTAAGTCTGAGTATCTGCGCCCTTGAAGTACAACCGCGTTTGGCGCATCGAAGTGACGATGATCCAGTCGCAGGTCAGATTGATCGCGTACTGGTAGCCCTGCTGTACGGCCGACAGCTTCCGCCCGGCAAATGGCCGGTCGAGTGGGTCCTTGGTCCCTTTACCCTCGACGGCCACGATGGCCCGGTCATGGCCGTTGAAGTCGCCGAGCACGGCATCCGCGTACTTGCCGTCCACCTGGACGTGCTTCTCCCGCGACAGCGTGTAGCGTTGGCCGCCATCCGCCGGCCGCGTGTAGCCCAAGAGGTCGACGAAGAAGTCCGTCAGAAAGTCGGGCAGCAGTTCTTTCTCGTTCAACTTGTCGGCGCGGCCGGAGCCGATCAAGTCGGCCCAATGTGTCAGCTTGGGCCGCACCGCGTCGATGCGTTCCGGCAGCGCGAACGCGACCAGATGCTGGTGCATCACGTCGGGCCGGAATAGGGGCTTCCGTTCAATCGGCAAGGTGTTCTCCTCAGGCGGCTTGGCAGCCGCTTCATGAAACGCGTTGCCACGCAGCTCATGGCTCGGTCAGAGACCCGCCACAGCGCAAGCGGCGGTGACTCCAGCGCAGGATTTTAGGCTCTGGGGGCGTTTTCCGCCACACACGGTCGGTGCGTCCCCCCTGGTGTCACAGTTCGAGCAAGTGGCCGATCGGCTTGCCGTCTTCCAGCATGTGCATGGCCTGCGCGTCGAGCCACTGCCAATCGGCCCGCAGGCCGTAGAGGTTGGCGCCGGTGAACTTCATTTCCAGGCGAAGCGGTTGCCGCAGCCGGGTGTCGAGCGGGGCGCTCTTCCAGCGCCGGTTCTCGGTGCGTCAATGAGTAGTGACGTTCCGGTTTGTGGTTGATGCGCGACACCTTGGGGCCGAAACCGGGACGCGAGTGCAACGGGCCGTTCGCGCGCGGCCTTTTTCGTTCCTGCCGGCGGTTTCTTGGCGACCAAGCGGTTGCGGGGTGACTGCCCAGTCGGCCGCTATTAGCCATCCGACGAGTAGCGGACCACGCTTTCCTCCAACAGCTGAGCCGCGACCTGCATCGGGCTGACCCGACGGCCTTCACCGCTCAGCTTCTCAGCCAAGGCCGTGAGTCGCGCCTTCGTTTGCTGGCTCATCGGCACCTTCGCTTGTACGACCCAGTTGGGATCGCTCGGACGGCCCGGTCGGCGGCCTTGACTGGGTTGCAGACGCTCAGCTAGGAGCTTGCCGAGACGTGCCATGCCAAAGGCGCCGCCGCCGGTGTCGGAAACCTTGCCCACGATGGTCGCTCCGAGTTTCTTGGCAATCTCGTTCACGTTCTTAGCGTTCTTGCCACCTTCTTCTTCATCGCGCCGGCCTCCTGCGTTCTCGTCAGCGCCCGCATTATGCGACTTTTTGGGCAAAAAGCCAACCCTTGGCCAGGGCCGTCTTGCTGACGCTGGTGTCGGCGAGTCCGAAGGTGGCCGCCTTCGGCTGTGCTGACGTTCCGGGCCAGCAGCGGCTCCCGCTTGCCCCGAAAGTCGGGATGAGTTGACAACAGAACATTCCGCCTTCGTGATTCAGTCTTCAGTATTCGCTATTCATTGTCCCTTGCGAGGCTTCCTCTCCTCGCTTCCCGCGCCGCAGCGTCTGGCGGATGGTCTCCAGTCGCCGGGCGAGTTCGGCCTCGAAGCCGCGATCCACGGGACGGTAATACTGGCGATCGACGCCCAAATAGTCCTGCTCGGCGACGCCGCCGGCGACATCGTGCGAGTACTGGTACTCGGCCCCGTGCCCCAGCCGCTGGGCGCCGGCGTAATGGGCGTCGCGCAGGTGTACCGGCACCGGCAGCACGCGGCCTTCGCGCACGTCGCCCCGCGCCTCGCCGATGGCCACCGTGGCCGCGTTCGACTTCGGAGCGCACGCCAGGTAGGTCACCGCCTGGCTGAGCGTCAGCTGGCATTCGGGCAGGCCCACGAATTCACAGGCCTGCATGGCCGCCACCGCCAGGGGCAGCGCGTGCGGGTCGGCGTTGCCGATATCTTCGCTGGCCAGAATAATCAGCCGCCGGCAGATGAAGCGGATGTCTTCGCCCGCTTCGAGCATCAAGGCCAGCCAGTACAGCGCGGCGTCCGGGTCGCTGCCGCGGATGCTCTTGATCAGCGCACTGGCCGTGTCGTAATGGGCGTCGCCGGTGGCGTCGTAAGCCACGGCCTTCCGCTGTACGGATTCCTCGGCCAGCTGGCGAGTGAATTCCAACGGCCGCTGGTCGCTGGACAGCACGCCGATCTCCAGCGCCATCAGGGCCCGCCGCGCATCGCCGTCGCAGACTTCGGCCAGGAACTCCAGGGCGTCGTCGTGCAGACGGACCTGGTGCTGGCCCAGTCCGCGCTGTTTGTCCGTCAGCGCGCGGCGCACGACCGTCTTGATCTCGTCCGGCGAAAGAGGTTGGAACTGAAAGATCTGACTGCGGCTGACCAGTGCACTATTGACCGCGAAGAACGGATTGGCGGTCGTCGCCCCGACCAGCGTCACAATGCCTTCCTCGACGTCCGGCAGCAGGGCGTCCTGCTGGGCTTTGTTGAAGCGGTGAATCTCGTCGATGAACAGCAGCGTCTTGCGTCCGCCGGTGGTCAACTCGTCGCGGGCGTCCACCAGCACCTCGCGCACCTCCTTCACGCCGCTGGTGACGGCGCTCAATTGCCGAAAGCGGCGGCGACTCTCGGTCGCCAGCAAACGGGCCAGCGTCGTCTTGCCGGAACCGGGCGGCCCGTAAAAGATGACCGAGCCCAAGCGGTCGGCCTTCAGCAGACGCCGCAGCAGCTTGCCTTCGCCCAGGAAATGCTGCTGGCCGACGAACTCGTCCAGCGTCGCCGGCCGAATCCGCGCCGCCAGCGGTTGCGCTCGCTGCAGGTTGTCCGCCTCGGCCCGTTCAAACAGCGACTTGGCCGCCATCTATACCTCCTCGACGTCGCGGACCACAATCCGGCTGGATTGGATCTCGATGATCCGGACCTGGCGGCCGCGCTCGACGAAATCGCCGTCGGTCAAGACGTCCAGATAGCGATCCCCGAACCGCGCCTTGCCGGCGGGCCGCAAGGGCGAAATGGCTACGCCCCAGTCGCCTACGTCCACGCCGAACGGATTGTCGGGGCCCAGGACCGGCGCGGGCTTGTCGGCGTCCGCGCCGGCGGCGGCGCGAGGCGTCCTTTCCGGCGCGGCCGGTTGCAGGACCAGGCGATTGAACAGCGGCAAGGAACCGAAGTGGCGGCTGAGCAAGCCGGCCACCGCCATGAACGTGGCGGCCGAACAGCTGATCATCAGCAGCGACGTGCCGAACACCTCCCACTCGCGTTTCGTCTCCGGAATCAGGAACGTCTGGCAAGCCATCAGCACGCCGGCCAGGATCAGCAGCAAGCCCGTGATGCCGGCCACGCCGAACCCCGGCAACAGAAACACCTCGACGGCCAGAAACGCGACGCCCGTCAGGAACAGCACCACCTCCAGGACTTCCGCCGTGCCGCCCAAAAATCGGCTCCAGAAGAACAAGGCAAAGCACAGCAGGGAGACGAGGCCGCCGAGCCCGATTCCAGGCGTGCTGAACTCGATGTACAGCGCGACCAGGCCCACGACGAACAGCAAGCCGGTGATCCAGGCCGAGTTCAGGATGTAGACGGCGGTGTCCACGCCGCTGGGCTGGAGCACCTGCGGAGGAGCCGCCAGTCCTAGTGCTTTCTGCAACTCTTCGCGATTGGTTGCATTGCCCTCCGCCAGCGTCAATTCGACGGCTCGCCGTCCATTGACTTCCAGGAAACTGCCTTCCCGCGACTCCAGCACCGGCGGGCCTTTTTCCCACAAATCGGGCTTCGGCGACGACTCGATCTCGTGCTCGGACATGAACGACGTAGCGCCCGTCTGGCGGTTCTTGACCTCGTACACCGCCAGGTTCATGTCCACCATCGCTTCCGCCAAGGCGGGCGGGCGACGGCGGCTTTCCGCCAAATCGCGGATCTTGCGCGCCAGGTCGCTGCGCACCTTCTCCGGCGCGTGGCGGAACAACGAATCCTCGCCCAGGAAAATCGGCCCGGCGTCGCCCATGACGGCGTTAGGAGCCATGATGATTTGCTCGCAGCCCAACGCGACGATGGCCGCACCGCTGAGCGCCTCCCGCGGCACAAATGCGACGGTCGCCGCCCAGTCCAGGTCCCGCAGCCGATGGGCGACGTTGAAGCTGGAATCGACCAGACCGCCCGGACTGTCGATCTCCACGATCACCAGATCCGCCTGGTCCTGCTCCGCCTCGTCCAGCTTGCGATACAGGAACTGCTCCAGCAGCGGCGTAATGGTCCCCTCAAAGCGGATCAATACGGCCCGTTCGTACTTGGGACGCGGGGGTGGAGGCTCGTCGGCGGCCGAGGCACAACACGCAGGCCAAAAGAACAGCACTACGAGGACGCCCAATTTCGCAAGCCAGTATCGCCACCGAAACATCGTCCGAGCCTTGCCGAAGTAATGTTGGAGTCGCCCAACCAAGACGAAAAAACGCTTAGCGCCAGTACCTGCAATCTAGCAGGGACTGCGAAGATGTGGAAGTGGCACCGCTGGGATGGTCGAAACCAGAAGCACCTTAATCTTTCACCTAATCTTTCCCCCTGCTCCAAGACGGTAGTCAGCAGAGAAGAGACTAAGAACCGCTAACAAAACCGTTCGGCGCGGGTCTCTGACCCCGCCGAAACC
>CAYPGE010000035.1:0-34276 GCA_964409865.1 uncultured Pirellulaceae bacterium | reverse complement strand
GTTCTTCGCATGGTTGAAAGCCAACGGGCAGAAGGATTTCTACATCATCACCGGCGACCGGCACTGGCATTATCATTCGCGCCATCCGACCGGCTACGAGGAGTTTGCGTGCGGCGCGCTGAACACCGAGAATTCGCGTCTGGGCCGCGCCCCCGGCGATCCCCGCTCGACCGATCGGGAGGCCAAGGTCAAACAGTTCTATACCGATGCCAAGCCCACGGGCGGGTACCTGCTGGTGGAGGTGACGCCGCCACAGCAGGGAGAACCTGCGGGGCTGCGTTTCAGCATCCAGGACGAGTGGGGCAAGGAGCTTTATTACCACATCAAGACGGCCGAAGCACGCACGACTGGCTACTCTTGGGAACGGCTGCCTCGCGAACACTCTTGATCCGCTTCACTCAGGTTTGAACGCGTCCGTCGCGAAGGGGTGTCTGCAGTCTCAGATTTCAAATCTCAAATCTGCGATCACCGGCCGAGCGGTTGCTTACGTCCGCAGCGAGGTCACGTAGCCCAGGAACATGCCGGCGAGCAAGCCGACGGTGTGCGCGAGATTAGCCATCGGCAGGGCGTCTTGAAAAATCCCGGTCAAACCAAGAGTCATCCAGCCGAGCAGGAACACGACGGTCCCGGCACTGACGAACAACCCGGAGCCCGGATCGAACGCGGTCTTCATCCACAGGTATCCCATCAGACCGTAGACAACCCCGGACATGCCCAGGAAAAACGGGCCGCCGCTGAGCGTGCCCCAAGTGGACGGCGCCAGGCCCTGCGCGGCATTCGAAGGGAGGGCGGTCAAGAGGATCAACAAGCCCAAAACGGCCGCCCCCTTGCGCATCTCGATGACCCGCGCAAAGACATGGAACATGATCATGTTGAACAGCAAGTGCAAGACGTCGCCGTGCAGGAAGATCGGGGTCACCAGCCGCCACCACTCGCCGCGGCGAATGTCGATCAGGCGGTCGGGAAGCCGGTCCGCATCCCAGTTGGGCTGCAGGGAGTGCCGGAGATCGCAGAACTGCAGCGAACGCATGGCAACGCTGCCGTGGTCGCGGCCGAAACCGGACAGCACGAACAGGACCGCACACAGGGCGATGACCACCGCCGTCAGGGGCGTGCCGCGCAGACCGGATTGTCCCCCGCGACCGCCGCCGACGGGAATGACGTTCTTGCGGGCCTGTTCGCGCCGCTTGGCCTCGGCCTGCAACACCGCGTTGGCCTCCCGAAGCACCCCGTGGTAGCGAGGATCGTCGGGATTCCGCCGAAACTCCTCCAACGCCTCGCGGCCGCGCGCGACATGGTCTTCGTCTCGCACCCAGACCGTCCACCAATTCGTCTCCGGTTCGGCAACGGCCACGATGCCCTGGGTTACCAGGAAGGCCGTAAACCGCTCGGCCTGCGTCTGGGTCTGTAACGTGCCGATCTGTCGCATAACTGAAGGCTTGGTCGGTAAGTCTTAGGTGTCAAATGCCCGGCGTGGTCAGAAACTCGTACTTCTCTTCTTAGGCCGGCGCCGCCTGCTTGCCAATCCCCAATTGGCGCCACTGGCCGGTCTCCAACAGCGCTTGAGTCGCTTCGACCTCCGCGTAGTACGCGCGCCGAGTCAGCCAACTGGCGGCCTCCTCGTCCAACACGACGATCGCATCCCGGTGCAGTTGCAGCGCCGACGCGGTGACTTGAGCGGTCATCGGACCTTCGATGGCACTGCGAACGGCAGAAGCTTTGCCGGAGCCGGTGGCCAGCAACAGGCAGCGCCGCGACTCGATAATCGTGGCGATTCCCATCGTGATGGCCAGACGGGGCACCAGGTCTTCGCTGCCAAACAACCGCGCGTTGTCGCGAAGCGTTTCCCCCGTCAAGCTTTTCACTCGAGTGCGGCTCCCCAGCGACGACCCCGGCTCGTTGAAGGCGATGTGCCCGTCGCTGCCAATCCCCAAGACCTGGAGGTCGATGCCCCCGGCGTCGCAGATCATCTGCTCGTACTGCTGGCAGGAAGATTCGAAATCCAGCGAGAGGCCGTCGGGCACGTGCGTCCGGGCGGGATCCAGATTGACGTGCCGAAGCAGGTTCTGCTGCATCGCGTGGCGACAACTCTGCGGATGGGTCACCTCCAAGCCGACATACTCGTCCAGGTTGAATGTCGTGACTCGCGAAAAATCGAGCCCCTCCTCGCGATGCAGGCGAATCAATTCGCGATACAAGCCCAGCGGCGTTTCACCCCTGGCGAGTCCCAGCACGCAAGCAGGCTTGCGGCGAACCAGATCGGCCACGAAACGCGCCGCACGCACCGCCACCGCGTCCGCGTCTTTCTCAATGACAACCCGCACCAGTTCCCTCCTGCCGCAACGGGCACCCAACGATGCCCCGGAATCGTTATCCCGCCGCTATGTTTTAGCCCATCTTGCGCTCGGAACCAACGGGTGGTAGAGGAATCATCTGGCTCGGCACCGAAAATTCAAACCCGCACGAACGGATGATACTGGGTAATTTCATCCAGTAAAAACTCGTAATTCTGGCTAATCTGGGCAGATTGGAACAAACGGCAGAAGTTGAAGAGATTTGTCTGGCACCGGAAACGGAGATCGGCTTATAATCCCCGCGTCTGGAGCAGACAAAGCAGGACGAAGCCTCCGAAAGCCGCACGCTGCAAGAACTTGGCGGCACGAAGGCAAGCGGCAGGAGACGCCAGAAAGGGAGTTCCGACCATGCGAACCATTGCCATCATCAATCAGAAGGGTGGTGTCGGAAAGACGACGACTGCCGTAAATCTGAGCGCGGCCCTGGCAGAGCAGGGCCAGCGAGTCTGCCTGATCGATCTGGATCCGCAAGCGCATGCGTCGTTGCACCTGGGAGTGACATTGCGCGAAGATCGCGGGTCGGTGTATCAGGTCTTGACGGGCGACACTCGGCTGTCGGAGGTCCGGTTGCTGATCGACGATCGCCTGTGGCTGGTGCCCTCGCATCTGGACCTGGCCGCGGCCGAACTGGAATTGGCCGGTGAAGTGGGCCGCGAGTTGGTGTTGCGCGACAAGCTGGTGCTGGACGACAGCGAGTTCGACTACCTGATCATCGACTGCCCGCCGTCCTTGGGCGTATTGACGCTGAACGCGCTGACCGCGGTCAAGGAGATCTTCCTCCCGCTGCAGCCGCATTTCTTGGCTTTGCACGGCTTCGGCAAGCTGCTCCGTACGGTCGACGTCGTCGCCCAACGCCTGAATCCCGGTCTGCGTCTGACCGGTGTCGTGCTGTGCATGTACGAGTCCGGGACTCGGCTGGCTGCGGAAGTCACCTCGGACGTCAAGGAGTTTCTCGCCCAACAGCGGTCGCCGACGGCCGTTTGCGCCGGGGCCGAGAGCTTCCAAACTCGGATTCGCCGCAACATTCGACTGGCGGAGGCTCCCAGTTTCGGGCAGACGATCTTCCAATACTCGCCCGACTCGAACGGTGCCAGAGACTACCGCCAACTGGCCCGCGAAGTGCTCGGCCTGCCCCTGGACGATGACGCCGTGTCGTCGAGGGGCCGCGCGTCTGCCATCGAAACCGTCGAAGCCAGTTTGCTGTGAGTTCGCAGGACGGAAGGGAATTCCGTCTCACTTCGGCCGCGGTCGAAGGCTGCGCCGTTCAGCGTCCTTCGATCACTCGCCTCCAGCGTTCGGGGACGCCGGACCATGCACTCATGTAAGTCATTTCCAGGGGTACGGGTATGTAGTGCTCGGGCCGCAGGAAGAGCGGCATGTCGATCAACGGACTGCCGACACGCATCGGCTCGACGTAGGCCGTGATCGTGCGGCCGGCGGCGTACGAGGCCAACGTGAGTGGCCGTCCTTCCGGGGCCTGATAGGAGCCCGCCAGCAACCGGTCCCACACGGCACCGTGCATTCCGTCAGGGTCGCGAGGACTGGGGGGCAGGGGGTCGATGACAAGAACGTGAACGCCCTCCTCCAAGGCGCCGGCAACTTTGTCCACGAAATCATCCAAGGCCCGCTGCGTGTGTTTGTTGGCGGGGGAGACGATCTCGATAAGCGCCACGACGCGGTCCCCGGACGCGTGCCGGATGACGAGGTTCCTCTGACGCGCCAGGTAAAAGGACGGGTCTTCCGCGTCCTGAGTGATGCTGACTCGCGGCGGTGCCTCCGCGAGCGCGACCATTCCGCCGTCCGCGTTGTCATTCGATCGCGAGAAGCCGTTTTTCTCCGATGGCTCGTCTTCCGAGTGCAGCGTGAGTACGTCCGGGCCGATATCGCCCGCTTGCTGTTCGCCCAGGGCGTAGTACTCCGGCGGGAGCCGGTGATCGTTCAACGCCTTTTGGAGGTCGCCGATCCAGGTGTTATGAAAAGCATGGAAGATCCCCGCCGAAACGCGGGTCCAATCATGCATCGGCATCGCTCGCTCTCCCTTGGCTTGGACCCGTCGAAAGTCGCGGCAACTTGCCGGACGGACGTGACTCCGGCACGTCAGATTATACTGCGACGCAAGAGCGTTGCCACCCCGTCGTCGTGACTCTGCCCCCTGACGGTGTGATGCGCCGCAAAAACTAAACGTTCCGCGTCTGTCCTTGGCCCTGCGGCTGGAGCTTCCTCAGGTTCTCCAGCGCCGCCTGGGCGGCGGCCAGTTGTTCCTGAAGTTGTTTTAGGCTCTCCCGCTCGCGCTGCACGACTTCCGCCGGCGCTTTCTCGACAAAGCTGGCCGTAGACAGCTTCCTTTCCTTGCCCACGATCTGCCCGCGCAGCTTCTGCGTCAGCTTTTCGTTGCGGGCAATCTCCGCTGCTACGTCGATGAAGTCCTTCAGGTCCACGTACACGTCGGCGATGGGCAGAGTCACGGCGGCGTGCGTCGCGGGGGGCGTGACCGCGGGGCCCCAAGCGGTCGCCACGGCCCCGGCCATCGACAGCAGGTAAGGCGCCATCGGCCGCAGCAACTGTTCGGTTTCGGCCTCGCAACGGATGCCGAAGTCGATCTGGCTCTTGGGCGGGATGTTCTGGCGGCTGCGAATCTCCCGCAGCGCGCCCAGCACGGCCTGGAAGCGGGCGAACTGGGCCTCGATCTCCACGTTCTGCCGGGCCGTGTCCGCCTGCGGCCAGGGCGCGATCATGATGCTGCCGCTGGCCGGTTGCGGATCGTCCAGGCCGCGCTGCGGCGCGACCTGGGCCAGCAACTGCCAGATTTCCTCGGTGATGAACGGCATGATGGGATGCAGCAGACGCAGCAAGATGTCCAGCGTGTGAGCCAGGCTCCGCTGCGCGTGCGGTCGCTGGTTCTCGTCCTGCATCCGGTTCTTGACGATTTCCAGGAAGAAGCTGCAAAACTCGTCCCAGGCAAAATCGTACAAGATCCGGGCGGCGTCGGAGTAATGGTAGGTCTCCAACGCGTCCGTGACCTGCTGGGTGACTGTGGCCAGGCGGCTCAGCACCCAGCGGTCTTCCAGCGTCAGTTCGGCATCCGGCACCGGGGCCGGCGTGTAGTCTTTCAGGTTGATCAAGGCAAAGCGGGCGGCGTTCCACAGCTTGTTGCAGAAATTGCGGGCCACCTCGAAGCGTTCGCTGACGACCGGCCCGCGCGGCAACGCCCGGTCTTCGTCGCTGCGGGCCCACTGCGTCGAGAATGCCTGGCCGCACTTGTCGCACTTGATCCGCGGCAGTTCGCGGTTCTTTTTCGTCTGTTCGATCAAGGTTTCGCAATGCGGGCATTCAAACTGGACGGGCATCCGCACGTCCTGCGTTTCGGTCGTCAGGTGGGCCATGCCGAACCGCAAAGCGTCTGCGCCGAACTTGTCGATCACGTCCAGCGGATCGATCCCGTTGCCCTTCGTTTTGGACATCGTCTCGCCGTAGCCGTCCAGGATCTTCGGGTGGATGAAGACTTCGGGAAACGGGACTTGGCCCATGTTGTTCACGCCCATCAGCACCATGCGTGCCACCCACAGCGTGATAATGTCGCGGCTGGTGATCAGCACGCTGGTCGGGTAGAAGAAATCCAGCTCCGGCGTACGTTCGGGCCAGCCCAGCGTGGAATGCGGCCAGAGCGCGGAGCTGAACCAGGTGTCCAAGACATCCTGCTCCTGATGGAGACCCGCTTGTTCCAGGATGCGTTCGTCTTGTTGGTGCCCCGGAGCGACGCAGATGTAAACCGTCCGTTCGCCCTCGTTGGGACCCTCGATGACTTGGGCCGCCAACTGGGGCCGATCCTGGGGCTGAAATACCTCGTTGATGGGAAAGGATTCAGGAATTTCGAACTGCCTCCGCACCTGGGCGATCTTGTCCGATGGGCCCGTGTACGACCAGACTGGGATCTGATGGCCCCACCACAGCTGCCGGCCGACTGGCCAGTCGCGTTTTTCCGCCAGCCAATCCAGGTAGCCTTGCGTGTAGCGCTGAGGAAGAATCCTGACGCGGCCGTCGATGACGGCCTGCATGGCGGCCTGGGCCAATTGGTCCATCTTGACGAACCACTGGTCCGCGAGATACGGCTCGATCGGCGTCTTGCTGCGATCCGAGTGTGCCAGGTCGATCAGCCGGTCCTCGACGGCCGCGACCAGACCCAGCGTCTCCAAGTCGGCCACAACCTGTTTGCGGGCCGCCAGGACCGTCAGCCCCTGGTACTTGCCGGCGTTGGCGTTCAGCGTGCCATTGGGATTGAGGATGTTGACCATCGGCAAGTCCTGCCGCTGGGCGACGTCGTAGTCGTTCGCGTCGTGTGCCGGCGTGATCTTGACGCAGCCGCTGCCCAGCTCGGGTTTGGCCCATTCGTCGGCCACCAGCGGAATGACGCGGTTGACCAGCGGCAGCAGCAGTTTGCGGCCGGCCAGGGCCATGTCGCGGAGCTGCTCTAATTGCGGCAGCAGCGTCTGACGCCGCTCCCGCACCGCGTCGAGTTCCTGCTGGATGTCCTCCCGCTCCTTGACCGGCGCTTTGGACAGCTTGTCCAGCAAACCCGCTTCCGCCCCGTCCAGGGCCGCGGCCGGGTTGGGGTGTACCGCCACGGCCGTATCGCCCAGCATGGTCTCCGGCCGCGTGGTGGCGATCGTCACGTGCGCCGGCTCGCCGGGTTGCGGGTCGATCACCGGATATTGGAAGTGCCAAAAGTGGCCTTTCACCTCTTCGTGGAACACCTCGTCGTCGCTGACCACCGTCTGCAGGAACGTGTCCCAGTTGACCAGCCGCTTGCCGCGATAGATCAACCCCTTGCGGAACAAGTCAAAGAACGTGGCCCGTACCGCGCGGGCACAGACTTCGTCCAGTGTGAACCGGGTCCGCCGCCAGTCGCAGCTGCAGCCCATTTGTTTCAACTGGCCCAGGATGCGGTTCTCGTACTGGTCCTTCCACTCCCAGATTCGCCGCACCAGTTGCTCGCGCCCCAGGTCGTGGCGCGTCTTGTTCTCCTCTTCCTTCAGCCGCCGCTCGACCACCGCCTGCGTGGCAATGCCGGCGTGGTCCGTGCCTGGCATCCACAGGGTCTCGAAGCCCTGCATGCGTTTCATGCGGATCAGGATATCCTGCAGCGAGTTGTTCAGCGCGTGCCCCAGGTGCAGCGCGCCGGTCACATTGGGCGGGGGAATGACAATCGCGTACGGTGGCCGGCCGCGATTCGGTTCGGCGTGGAAGAGCCCTTGCGATTCCCACCAGGCGTATAGCCTCGGCCGGGCTTCGGCATGGTCAAAGCGATTGGGAAGCGATTCGGGCGAGAAGGTTGGAGGCATAGCAGTGTCAGTTCATGAGTCTTGTAGTGATGTCTTGAGCCCTTTTCGGGGCGAAAAAACCAGCAACAAACTGCCGATGCTGCGGAGTACTTAGCCGGCTGCGCTGGGACCTGAAACCCTAATCTTTCACTTAATCTTTCACCTAATCTTCTACCATGTCTCGTCCTAATGCTTTGGGGCGGGGGGAGATTAAGTGAAAGATTCGGTGAAAGATTAAGCGTTCTCTGCACTCAAGCGGACGGCAGGTCTGGGGTCTCGGTCAGACCTGCGGTCGCTCGTTTCGGCGAGGTCGGGAGACCTGCGCCGAGCGCTGGCTCGTCCTTGTACAACTTGTATTCAATCGCATCGACCAGGGCCATCCAGCTGGCTTCGATGACGTTTTCGCTGACGCCGACCGTGCCCCAGACGTCTTGATCGTCCTTGCTTTCGATAAAGACGCGGATGCGGGCCGCCGTGCCGGCTTCGGAGTTTACCACCCGAACCTTGTAATCGACCAGGTGCATTCGCCGCAAGCTGGGGAAGCTGCCGTTGAGCGCCTTGCGGAGCGCGGCGTCCAGGGCATTCACGGGGCCATCGCCCTCGGCCACTTCATGCCGCATTTCGCGGTGGACGCGCAGCTTCACCGTCGCTTCGGTGATCACATCCGCCCCGTCATGCGCGGCTACGGCAACATGGTACTTGATCCGCTCGAAATGGGGCGTGAAAGTGCCCATGCAGCGCTGCACTAACAGGTCGAAGGAAGCTTCCGCCGCCTCGAACTGGTAGCCGCGATTCTCCAGTCGCACGACCTCGGCCAGAATCCGGTCCATCAGCGCCCGGTCGTGCTGAATGTTGTGCTTGGTCGTCATGGCAACGATGTTCGAGCGGCCGGACAATTCGCTGACCAGAATCCGCCGAGCATTGCCGACCAATTCGGGATTGATGTGTTCGTAGGTCCGCGAGTCCTTGGCCACCGCATGAACGTGCATGCCGCCTTTGTGCGCAAAAGCGCTCTGGCCCACGAAAGGCTGGGCGTTTCGCAGGTTCAGGTTGGCCGTCTCGTACACAAAGCGGGACAGTTCCGTCAGCCGTGCCGGGCGGCCACCGGCCAGGACCTGGTATCCCTTCTTCTTCAACGACAGGTTGGCGATCACCGACACCAGGTCGGCATTGCCGCAGCGTTCTCCCAAGCCGTTGATCGTGCCCTGCACTTGGACGGCGCCCGCGTCCACCGCCGCCAGCGTGTTGGCCACGGCCAGTTCGCAATCGTTGTGGCAGTGGATGCCCACCGGCACTCCGTACGATTGCAGGCATTGGCCCGCAGCGCGGGTGATCTCCGCGACGTCTTCCGGAAGCGTGCCGCCGTTGGTGTCGCAGAGAATGACGACTTTGGCCCCGGCCGCGGCCGCCGCCTGAATCGTCCGCGCCGCGTAGTCCGGGTTCGCTTTCCAGCCGTCGAAGAAGTGCTCCGCGTCATAGAACACCTCGCGGCTCGAATCGACCAGAAAACGGATCGTGTCGCCGATCATCGCCAAATTCTCTTCGAGCGGGACCTGCAACACGTGCTTGACGTGGAAATCCCAAGTCTTGCCCACGATCGTACACACGGGGGCTTGCGAATCCACGAGCGCCCGCATGCCGGGATCGGCGGCGGCGGCGGTCTTGCGGCGGCGAGTCATGCCGAAAGCGCAAACGCGGGCTCGTTTCAGTTCCAACTGGCGCACGCGCTGGAAGTACTCGGCGTCCTTCTCGTTGGACAGCGGGTATCCGCCCTCGATGAAGTCCACGCCGAGTTCGTCCAGACGCCGTGTGATTTGCAGCTTGTCGTGCAGCGACAAGCTGACGCCTTCGCCCTGGGTGCCGTCCCGCAAGGTGGTGTCGTAGATTTGGATGGAACGCATGATGGAGGCCTTACTGCAGTCGTCAATAAAAAAACCCTGAAGCCCTTTGCAGGCCTCAGGGTTGTGTTTTTTGCTCGGATCGGTCAAATACCTCCCTCAGGCCCGTTACGCGGGTACGATAATAATTGCGACGCCGATGCCAATGATGAGGCGGTGGGAGTCGATCATCGCGCGGAGCCTTGGGGATGTCGATTGAAGCCTAGGTTAACGATCTTTTTCCAAGAGAATACGTCGAAACCCGCCGCGTGTCAACTGCTCACATGGAACGAGAACAAATCCATTTCGTTACCGGCCGGCTGGCCGAACACGCATTGCGGTCGGTCTTGGAACCGCTAGCAGAGGCGGCCGGCTTCGACTATTCCGTGGCCGTGATGCCGATTTCCGTCGCCGCCCTGATGACACCCGCCTGGATTGCTCGCCACATCGCCCCGCCCCCACAGACGACGCGGATTCTGCTGCCCGGCTACTGTGCGGGCGATACCGGGCCAATCGACCAGCGGGTGCAGGTCCCCGTCGCCTTTGGCCCCCGCGATCTACGACAACTGCCGGAGTTTTTCGGCCAAAACAAAGGTCCGCACCATCTGTATGGAGATTTCGATATTGAAATCCTAGCGGAAATCAATCATGCGCCGCGGTTGACCCCGGATCAGATTCGCGCTCAAGCCCGGCAGTTGGCCGCGGACGGCGCGGATGTGATCGACATCGGCTGCGAACCTGGCGACCCATGGAGTGGTGTGGCCGAATGCGTCCGCGCCCTGCGGGACGACGGGCATCGCGTGTCGATCGACAGCTGGAATCCGACGGAAATTGAGCCTGCCGTCCGCGCAGGGGCCGAACTGGTCTTGTCCGTCAACCGCACCAACCGGGACGCGGCTCGAGATTGGGGCTGTGAAGTGGTCGCGATCCCCGACGAGTTCGCCACGCTGGGCGGATTGGACGAGACGATCCAGATGCTGTCGTCCGCGGCGGTGCCGTTTCGCATCGACCCCGTTCTGGAGCCGATCGGTCTTGGATTCGCCGCCAGCCTGGGCCGATACATGGAAGTTCGGCGGCGATATCCCACGGCCTCGATGCTGATGGGGATCGGCAATCTGACCGAACTGACCGACGTCGACTCGGCCGGTGTCAATGTGTTGTTGTTGGGCTTCTGCCAGGAACTGGGAATCCATAGCGTGCTGACGACGCAAGTGATCAATTGGGCGCGGAGCAGCGTGCGGGAGTGCGATCTGGCGCGGCGTCTGGTCCATTATGCCGTCGAGCACCACGTGCCGCCGAAGCATGTGGAGCCGCGATTGGTGACGCTGCGGGACCCGAAGTTGCACGCGTTCGGCGAGTCGTATTTCGAGCGGTTGGCCGCACAGCTGAAAGACCACAACTACCGCTTGTTCGCCGAGGGAGGCCGCATCCATCTGGTGTGCGCCGGTCTGCACCTGGAGGACGCCGATCCCTTCCAGTTGTTCGAGCGTTTGCTGGCAACGCAGACCAAGAACGTCGATCCGTCGCACGCCTTCTACCTCGGTTACGAAATGGCCAAAGCGCTGACCGCGTTGACCCTGGGCAAGGACTACCGCCAGGACGAGTCGCTAGACTGGGGCCATCTGACGGTCGAGGAGCGAAGCCACCGCGGCTGACATAGTGCGCGGTGAACGGCACCTCCGCACCTGGGCATCGTTCGAGAAACTACCGTCGCCCGGTCAAAGTAGCCATCACACTCCGTGTGATGATCAGCAGAATAGCCATCACACTCCGTGTGATGATCAGCAGAAAAGACTGGAAAGTCAGTTCTCGAACGCAGCTAAACTCCCGCCGCTTCCCGCGCCGCTTCGTACATCGCCAACACGTTTTCCGGCGGCACGTCGGCCAGGATGTTGTGGACCTGCTGGAATACGAAACCGCCGCCGGGCTTGAGAATGGAGATCTGCTCTCTGACGTGCCGGCGGATCTCGTCGGGCCTGCCGGTGGGCAGAACCTTGTGGGTATCGCAGCCGCCGCCCCAGAACGTGATCCGGCTGCCAAAGTCGGCTTTCAAGGCCCGCGCGTCCATGCCCCGGCAACTGATCTGCACCGGGTTGATCGCGTCCAAGCCGGCTTCGATCAAATCGTTCAGCAGTTCCCGCACGCCGCCGCAGCAGTGCAGCATGACCTTGACCGGCGCCAGCTCCTTGGCCCGATGCCACATCAGCGAGTGCCGGGGCTTGAACAGCTCGCGGTACATCTGCGGCGAGATCTGCGGGCCGTTCTGCATGCCCAGGTCGTCGCCGAACAGGATGATGTCGATGTAGGGTCCGACGGCGGCGAGGTAGTTCTCCAAGTTCTTCAAATGCAGTGCCACCAAACGATCCAGGAACTCTCGCGCCCGTTTGGGCTCGGCTGCCAACAGCATCAAGAACCCGTCGTTGCGATACAGGAACTGGCCGATCTCCAAGAGGTTGCCGCCGAACAGGCCGATAATGGCCCGGTCCGTGCTCGCGCGCAGCCGCTTGGCGCCCTGGGCCAGTCGCTGCAGGCCGCCGTCGCCGCTGGTCAGCGGACCGGGCGGCGATTGCACCTGGCACCACATGTTCTCCGTGAGCGCCGTTTCGAGCTGGTCCAGGTCGTCCACTTCCAGATACGGCCAATAGCACTGCTCGAAGTACAATGCCCCGTCGGGCATTTGGGCCAGGATGCGGCCGCTGGGAGAACGCATGATCCAGCGGCCATCCTCGCGCTCCGGCAGCGCCCAGGCCGGCATCTGGCACGGCGAGCCGTCCGGCAGCGTCCAATCGGCCCAGTGTTCGTCCTCCAGCGCAAACCCGCGTCCCATTTCGATCGTGTCCACGCCGAACCGCTGCAACACGTCTTCGTCGACGATCGCCAACTGCTGCACCGGATCGTAGACGCGGATCGTGCGCTCCGGCAATCCCAGCGCGGATCGCAACTTGCGATACGCGATCGCCGCGATGCCCGACGAGCGATGGCCGCTCAAGTCGATCGGCACCCGGTCCGGCTGTTCGTGATTCAGCGCCGCCAACACCCGTTCGCGAGGAGTCATGATGGTGGATTCTCCTTTTCTGGACCTTCTATTGTTTGCGGTTCTCAGCGCAGCCCGTCAAGATGTCCTCGCTGCAAATTCAACCGAGTATTTGCTGAGAAAGACGCCCTGGTTTTCGGTGTGCTTGGCGAGGCCCGATGCGTGGAACCAGTTAAGTAGCGGAGTTGGGCCGCGTGGATGAAGCCCCCAAGGTTCGGGAAGCGTCCCCCAGATCTCCCTGGCTTTTCGCCAGCGCCGACGGCACGGAACCAGCAGGCATCCTGATCCCTATCCAGTTCGACGATGGCGTCACCTTTGCGTGGCAAGGCGGTGATTGCCGTCGTGCTGGGGCCTGGATCACGAGGACCCGCATCACGGGCCGGCGTTCCGCAGGGCTTCCAGGATCGCGTCGGCAATCGCCTGCATGCCCTTGTCGCCGGGATGAGCGGCGACGCCGCCGTGCACGAACTCGCGTTCCGAGCGGGCGAAATTCGCCTCGTCTCTGCCGAGACCGGCATCAACAAAAATCCCGCCGACTTCGCCGCAGGCCTGCTTCAGAATGCTGTCTTTTGTCCGCTCCGGCCAGAAGCAGCTGCGCACGACGATGACCGGATCGCCGTTCTCCTTCAACTTTTTCAAGAGCTTTGTCAGGCTCGCCTGGAATGTGGCCTTGTCTTGATCCGACTTCAACGCGGGGACGTTCTCGCCGATCGCGACAACGACCAGGTCGGCCTTGAATGCCAACGCATTCTGGAGCCCGGAATCCACGTCGTAAGTGGCGAACTGGCGCTCGAAACTGGCCAGATTGGCGACCAGCGACTGGGGCTCCTTGCCGGCCGCCTTGGAGATCGCCTTCAAGACGAGGTGTACGTAGTCCTTGTCCTTCATACTGGCCGCCATGCCCCAGTTGCCCAACCAACCGATGGCGGGCGCGGGCCCGTGCAACGTGATGCTGTTGCCGAGGAACAGAATCCTGTTCGCCTTGATCTTGTGAAACCTCACGTCGCGGTCGTCCTGCGAGGGCTCGGCAGCATTCGCGGTGGTTGCCGTATCGGCTCCGGCTGGTTCCCCGGCATGCGCGGGCACCTGCGCAATCACGCCGGACTGCACAATCAGGGTCACAAGGGCGGCGATGATAGGGTTTCTCGACGGCAGTGGAGTTTTCAACATGGCGGTACCTCTTCAATGCAGGCGCACGTAGTCGAACGCGAACGTGACGCCCGGCTCGTTGGCCGGATCAATTCGCAGTGCGCTCACCACGCCGCGCCAGTGGGGACTCTGGGCAAAATCCAACTCATAATCGTGGAACTCGTTATCGCCGACGACCTGGACGCCCTGCGACGTCTGTTCGCTCATGGCGGCCAGCGTCGTCGCCCAAAAGACTTGCACGCGCTGATCGCGATCGCTGCGGATGCGGAACGAGAGGCGATGCAGGCAGTCGGCTTCGATTTGTATTCCAGAAACCTGCACGATCGGGTCGCGGCCGCTCGATCGGCCTGACAGCATCCCGTCCCGGACGGCCAACTCGGCGACGTCGCCGCCGGCCGTCCAACCTTCCAGGGCCCCGTCGGTATTGAACTCCCAGGCCGTCTTGGCGGCCACGGGCGGCAGGTCGTAAGGCCCCAGGCCGACGTCGGAGGGGATCAGGTTCGGCGGCCAATCGCCGGGCTCGCAAAAGGCCTCGCGCAACTGGTCCAGGTCCTGAAAGCCGTATTCGGCATAGGGTTCGATGTAGCTCCCCTCGCCCCACTCGTTCACCGGCCCGATGGCAATGATCTTCTTGCTCGTCTGGTCCACGTATTGCCGGGCGAGCCGGCACAGTCTGCCGAACAGCTCGGGCGTTCGGCCGTAGGCCACCAGCGATTTTTCGCCGTGCCAGGGCCGGGCATCCCAGCCCGTATCGACGATCGGCAAGTACAGCAGGCCGCGGGCGGATTCCTCCGCTTCGCGCCACAGATCGGGGCACGTCTCCAGCAGCGCGGAAAACGGAAAGCGGTCGCTCTGGGATCGCCTGTGGGCGAGTTGGAACCCGTGGTACGTGGTCGCCGCCTCGTAACCTTCGCTGATCAGTTCTTTGGTGCGATCGGGGTTGTCGTGGGAACTCATGGCCACAAAGTAGATGCCCGGATAGCCGGCCGCTTTGGCCATCTCCTGCGACATGGCGTACAGCTTGGCTGCCTCGCCGCTGCCGCCCAAGTCGTGACGCACGTTGTGCGGCGCCCAGATGAACACGGCGGGCCGGTTGTCGATGCGGTAGTACTCCGGCATGTGAAAATAGTTGTCGATCCAGTACTGGGTGACCTTGCGCCAGTCGTCCGCGGAATGCGTGTTCGGCGGATTGTGGTTGGCCCACATGATGGCCCACTTCAAGTACTTGCGGTACTTGGCTTTGCCGTAGGCGTCATGGAGCCAGTGTTCCAAGTGGCGATTGCCCTGGCACCAGTACCAATCGACCATATAGAAGTTAATGCCGTGCTCGACTGCCCATTTGATCTGCCAGTCGGCGCACTCAGGGTTCGACTCGTCGTACCAGCCGAGGATCGGTTTGCGGTTGGGAAAGTTGCGGATCGGCTGCCATTTTTCCGCGGTCGGAAAGCCGGGAAAATAGAATGCCCCGATTTCGTATTTGCTTCGCACCGGCTGCGGTTCGGGCACGTAGGACGACTTAGGCACGTCCGGGGCCTTGGTCAGTTCCAGCGATGCGGCGGAAGCCGCGTCTTCCGTCCCCTCGGCCGCAATCTTGACCGCCAGGTCGATCTTGCCCAGCGTTTCCGCTTGGATTCGCCACTCCACGGTTTTGGGCACATACAGCGACAGCCGGTCAATCGTCGTCTCGGCGCCGTCCAACACCTTGACGCCTGCCGGCACTTGAAGCGCGGCCGTTACGTTTTTTGCCAACTGGCCGCCGAGGTTTCGTACCGTGCAGGTGATCCCGGCGGGCCGCCCGACGCGATTGATCCCTTCCGCCGGTCCGAAATAAGCCACCTCCAACTCGGCGGGTCCGCAGGGCTCGGCGGCCACCTCGATCGCTTCCACCCGCGTGCCGGCCCCCGCCGCAGCCGGCAGTTGGAGGCCGATGCGGAGGATCTCGTCAGACCAGTTTTTCAGCCCGCTGGTGGCGATGTTGTAAGAATGCACTTTGCCGTCCGGCCGCAGGGGAAACGCGATGCTCTCCCAGCCAAAACGGCTGCTCGAAACGCAGAACAGCCGGCCGCTGCCCGCGCGATCGGTGGCCAACCGCACGCACGCAAACGGATGCTCGGCGGCGGGAATCGCGATGGGCGGGCTGAGCGCGATCGGCCCTTGGGTGCCTTCGTCAACGTCTCCGGACGCCTGCCACTGCTGGCGGAGTTCATCACGGTCCCAGGCCTTCGCAGCCGAAGGGACAATCGTTGGCTTCTCGGCAATCCGGATCCATTGGATGTCGAACTCGCCGGCATTGGGCGGATCGAACCGCAGGCGGATAATCTTCTTGGCGGCATGCCAGAACGGCCAGATGCGGTAGACGTGAAACTGGCCGTCGCCCTGGGTGTGAAACAGCCGATGCTTCTGGGGGCTGAAGCCGCCGTACTGGCCTTCGAGCGTTTCGGTCCAATACAGTTCGGCCACCGCCGGGGCGGTGCCTTTCAAACCGATCTCGACATACTGGGCGGGGTCCGCCGCAACCTCAAACAGGGGGCTGAAAATGATCGGATCGCTGCCGGTAGCCCGGCCGTGCAACGCTCCGTCACGGACGGCCGCGTCGGCAATCAGCCCCCCCACCTGCCATCCGCGGAAATCGTCCGCCTGGTCGAATCGCCACTCGATGAGCGTCTTGTCCTCCGCTTGCCCATAGGCGGCAGCAATCAGCAATAAGGCGCACGACGCAGCCAGTGTCTTCCAAGTCCACTTCTTCGCTTGATTCATGGGGATCATCCCTTCCTGTTTGCGGTATCTCGGCTCGTCCGGTCCCAGCCAGCATGGATACTCTTGTCGCCGAACGACCTCCGGTTGTCAACACGGGGGACAAGCGCGGAGGTAAGGGCATGCCACTTCGGTCGCCGGACGGTCTGATGGACTTGACGGGGCCAGAGCCTTAAAATGACTGCTGGTCGATGTCCGGACCATTCTGCAGTCTGAGTTCGTTAGTCGTGCCTTCGCGCGGAGGAAACCGCGATTCCGTGTTCCACGAACGACAAGGGGGGGACGTAGCATGTCATACCGTCTGGTGAGTAAACCTCTGGCCGGGCCGCAAGCCTTCCGAAAACTGGACGATGCCGCTGCGCAAGCGCAAGCGGCCATTCTGTTGCAGCTCGGCCGTCAGTTGCGCGGCGACGATTCCGCGTTGACGGCCCGCGCCGCGAATGTCCGCGCCGCCAAAATGATGTCCGTCTTGGCCGAGGAGAGCGAAGCCGAATTCCCGCTGCCCCGTCTGCGGGCTGTCACCGCCCGAATCAGCGTCCAAAGCACGCGCGGCGCGCTGGCCCGGCGTTACGGCGAGAAAGCCGTGCATTACGTCAGCGGCAAGGACGATCCGAAACGCTGGGCGCAAGCCTATGCCGATCTGGGCGACGAACTCTACAAGGCACCTACCCCGGAAACCGCAGCGGCGTTGATGGAACTGTGCCTGAGCCATCCCGACGAACTGATTCGCGTGGCAGCGGCCTCGGCGTATTTCTCACTCAGCGCCGAACCGCAAACGTTGATCAAGATTCTGGCCCAGGGCACGCGCAGCCCAGAACCTCTGGTGCGGGACGTCGCGGCGACGGCTCTGGCGCACCTCGCGCCCGATCATGCCAGCCTGCGGCCGTTGACCAGATACAAACCGCCCCAGGGCGGAGCCGAGCCGGCGCATACTTCGACGATCGTCCACGGCACCTTTGCCGCCAGCGGCACCTGGTGGCGGCCCGGCGGCGATTTCCACACGTACCTTGGCACGCAGGTTCTCAACGACCTGTACAGCGGCGGGGACCGATTCGGCTGGTCGGGCGGCTACAGCGACAGCGCCCGCGCTCAGGCCGCCGCGGATCTGGTCAGGTGGGTCAACGCCCACAACGCGATGGGGCTGGATTTGTTCGGCCACAGCCACGGGGGCAATGCGATGATGCTGGCGACTCATGGCGGGCTGAGCGCTGGCAAACTGGTCCTGCTGAGCTGTCCCGTACACGTCCACAAGTACCTGCCCGACTTTTCCCACGTCAGCCGTGTCGTCTCGATCCGCGTCAAACATGACTTGGTGATCCTGGCCGACCGAGGCGGGCAGCGGTTCCATCATCCCCGGATCGAAGAGAACGTGCTGCCGATCTGGTTCAACCACTCGGCGACCCACGAGCCGAAAGTCTGGAAGAAGCACAAGATTCTCAAGATGATCTGAGCTTGCCGGTATGCGGTTGTCAGGAGCTGCCAAGCTGTTTGCGTGCCAGATCCTGTGGCGCGGTTTGCACCTGAAGTGCGCAGGCCGCGCGCTGGTCAGCGCGCTCGATGCGGACGACGAGGACTTGCGCGTGCTTGCGGGCATGTTCCTCGTCCGCGCCGGTCCGCGCGCCGTGCCGCTGCTCGGCGAAGCGCTCGCCCAGCGCCGCCATCTGCCCCTGGTCGTGCAGATCATCGCCGACATCGGGGCGACGGAATTCGAGCCGGAGCTGCGTCGCCTGGCCGACGATCCCGACCCGCAGATCGCGCAAGCCGCCAGTGACGCTTTGCGGCAGCTGGCCGGCGCTTCAAGGTAAGGGCTGGTTGTCCGTGCCTGCCAGCTCCAGAATTGCCGGGCCGAGCAGCCCGGATGCCAGCTCACCCCGGTAGCGGGTCGGAACGGTCAGGTAGTGATTGGCGAGCGTGTTGTAGACCAGCACCTCGATCCGGTTCTCGGCGGGCTGGACCTGTTTCGAGATGTCCACCCGCCACGGCGGAGCGACGCGGATGCCGGCCGTTTGGCCGTTGACGCGGACCTCGGCCGTAGCGACCACTTTGCCGAGGTCGAGCGTGACGGAGCCGCGGGCCTGCTGCGGCGTCAGCGTTACCGTCTTGCGATACCATGCGCCGCCGGAGTAGCACTCCAGCGCACCCGCTTTCGACCAGTCGCCCAGCTCCGCGACGCCGGGTCCACATTCCAACCGCACCGGATCGGGGAATACGGCCGCGCCGCTGGCACCGGTCTGGGGCACCACGCGCAGGGCGACCACGGCCGCGCGGGCGATGGGCATGGCAGGCTCGAATCGGCCTTGTCCTGCGGTATGCATCGGCTGGCCGTCGGCCCACGCCTCGACGTTCCCCTTGGCGGTGACGGCCATCGCGCACAGGCCGGGCGGCGCGGTGAAGCGGAACCATTCGGCCGGCTTGTCGCCGGCATGCGCGTCGAAACGGATCACCGACGGATCGTCGAACCAAGTCATCGCCAGCGGTGTCCGGCTTGTCGGCTTCACGTCGGCTCCGTCGCGTTTCACGACGAAGTAGCCGCGGCCGGCCTGGTCGTAACGCACGAGGATCGGATTGGGGCCGGCACGCAGCGACACCGCCTGCTGCAGATCTTGGACACGTGTGCCGCTGACGAATACAGCCGCGGGCGTCAAGACCTCGGAAGCGTGCGGTCGCTCGCCTTCCTGGCGAGCGCTGGCCACGATCCGGGCCGTTGTCGGACGATCGACAGTGCCGCTGGTCCAGAGGTAATACCGGACGCCCGCTTGTTCGGCGACGTACTTGAATTCGTTCAAGGCATTTTCGCGCTTGCCCAGACACAGGAAGTGGTCCGTGACGTTTTCTTTCAGGCCGTGCCAGCCTTGGTGGCCGGGATCGCCTTCGAGGCCCTGGCGCCAGGAAAAACTGTACGCGCGCCAGTGGAACGGCTTGCCGGCGACGGTAACGGCCTCCTGTGGATTGACCCGTGCGAGCTTCGCCAATTCTGCGTCGAGCGTTTCGACGGCCGCGTCGGCCGGAAGCGGCCCCAGCAGCCAGAATTGCGGGCCGAAGTCGTACGTGACTCGTTCCCAGCGGCGATCATCGAAGTTTGGCTCTCGCCAAGCGGTCGCCTCGCCGCTCTCGACGGCGTGACGGAAGATGCGGGCTTCGGGACCGATCATCTTGTCGGTGGCCGGCAGGCGGAAATCTCCGTAGCGGTTGTCCATTGTCGGCTTCAGCTCGAACTCCCATTCGCCGTCCAGGGCGATTTGAGGTTTTAGATTTGAGATCTGGGATTGCGCGTCGGCGTTCAGCGCTTCGTTCGGCGCAGGTCTCCCGACCTGGCCGAAACCCGCGACCGCAGGTCTCCCCGACGCTGGCGTGAACACAACAATCTGCGCCTCGTAATCTTCCAGCGGCAGTTCGACTCTCGTTCCGGTCGCCGTTTCGCCGAGCACGCGCAGCGGCTGAACGGCGCCGGTCCACGGGTCCCACAGTTCGGCCCGGCCTTTGGCACGGAACTCGACCGCCGAATTCTTGATTGCCCCCATCACCATGTAAACGTCGCGTGGCCCGATCTTGCGATGGGCTGCTTTGATTGGTTGGGCGCTTTTCACATCGCGCGGGACGAGGCTCTCGATCTGGCCAATCAGCCTGACCCAGACGTCCCCCGTCGCGCCACCCCGATGCAACTCGTGAACGTTGCTGGGGTCGGGAGTTGACAGACCGCCGACATCGCGCCCCGTCCGCCAGGCGTTGTCCGCGGGCTTGGTGAGCGTGTATCGCAAGTCGTCCGTGGAGAACACCGTCTTGCCGTCCTGGACGATCGCCAGAAACATGCCTGCCGTACCGCGTCTTCCCGGCGCGTCGTGATCTCGCGCATCGATGGTGATGATGTCGCCGTCTTTCAACGCGATCTCGCCCGTCCAGCCGCTCGAATAGTCCACGCCCGAGCAGACCTGCGTGCCGTTGAGATACAGGGTCCCTTCGTTATCGCAGAAAAACCGCACGCGGCAGACGGACTTCGCGCCGGCCGGCGACCGCCAGATGCCTTTGAAATACACCTGCTGCACCGGCTCCTTCGACCAGGCCCAGCGTCCGACGAAGCCGCCGTCATAGCGGCGTGCTGGGAGTTGCTCGCCCGCCAGCAGGGCGATGCCAATTCCTCCCGCGTTGCTGCGCTGGACCGCCGGACGGGCACCGGCGGCGGTTTCCGCGGCCGTTGCACCGAACAATTCCTTGACAACCGCGTCGAGTTCGGGATCCTCCCGTCCCACACGATCGCTCGCCTCGGGCAACGCCCCGCCCGCAACCACGATCCCGCCCGACTGGAAGAACTCCTGCGCCTTTTGCAGCGTCGCCCAGCGCACCGCGCGCATGGCCGGCAGCGCCAGCACGCGATAGGAAGCGTCCGCGACGTGCAATCGCCCATCGCGGATTTCGGCCCGTGAGAGCGACTCGGAATCCATGAAGAGAAAATCGTAGCCGTTGCTGATCAGCGCCGAGCCGGCGGCGAAGGCGGCTTCGGTCGCCTCGCTGCCCCCCAGTCCAGCCTGGCCGGGAGCGACCGGGTACAGCACGGCGATGTCGCACTGGTGGACGCCTTGGCTCATCAAGTACGAGAGCCGCTCGAAGTACTTGAGGAACACGCCCATGTGCTCCCAGTACGGCATGCGGAAATGGTAGCACGGCGGCGCCCATTCCCAGAAACTGCCGTGGGTCGTGTAGTACAAACCGTGCAGGTTCAGCAGGTTGCAGCCGTACAGGTAGTTTTCGCGCGTGGCGAACATCAGGTTTTCAGGCGTGGCGCCCCAACCCAGGCTGTGATAGCCTTCCAGCCAGACGCGCGGCCGTTTGTACAGCTGGGCGATGGAGCTGGAGACTTTGCCCTTGATCAGATCCGCCCGTCCGCCCGGCGTGTCGTGGCCGGGAGCCGTGTACCACCGGACGCTGCTGAAGTAATCGCCGAATTCCAGCGGGTTACGGCCGCGGCTGCCTTGATCGCAGCCGTAGATCTTGCCGCGGCTCCAGTGCCACCGAAAGATCGGGATAAAGTAACGCTCTTGGACCAGTTGCATCTTGACATCCATGAAATCCAGCCGGTACTTGACGGTCTTCGGGCCGACATCCTGGAACATGGCCGGCAGGGCCTCGAACAAGTCGTAGCCCTTGCGCCGCCGGAACTCTTGTGCCAGGTCGTCGGCCCAGATCCGATCGCCGACGCCGAAGTGCAATTCGTCATGGAAAAAGTAGTTCAACCCGGCCGCCGATTGGCCGGCCGCGTGATCCTGAAACGGCTGGAAGAATTTCTCCACGACTCGACGGCCGGCCAGCGGATGAATCGGGTTGAGCGTGCCGGGCTTGCGGGCGGCGGTAAAGAACCAGACTTCCCAGTCACCCTGTTCCGGAGTCCAGTCCAGGTGCTGGTCCTGCACGCGATCCTTCAAGTCGACGTTGCCTGGGCCGATCCCTGACGCGCCCGCCGGATAAGCCCGCACAGCGACGGTGTCGGCCGGCAGCTCGCACGCCAATTTCTTGCCGGCGGCAACACGCTGCTTGTGTCCGATGGCCAGTTCGCGTCCCTGAATCTCGGCCTCGCCGTAGATGGTGCGGCTGATCAGGCTTTTCCCATTCGGCCAATCGAGCGTGTAGCCGCTCAGGCCAATCCCCATCCCGCGCCTGCCGCACGCCTCGGCGACGAATTTCCAGACGTCCCACCACGCGTCGGAAAAGATCTCCGGTTCGGCCGCATAGGTCAGCCAGCCCGGCGTGTCCTCATGGGCGTAATTGACCTGCATTCCGGCGATACCCTTCTCGTGCAGTTGTTCGATCTGCCACAACAGCCGCTGTTTGTCGAGCGGATCGCCGGTCCACCACCAGAACGGCACCTGCCCGTAGCCCGGCGGCGGATTCTGAAACCCCGGCAGCGCGTCCAAATTCGGATCGCGCGAGGGAAACCCGGGCGCCCCTTCCGGCGGTGCCGGCGCGTGGGCCGGATCGCAGAAATCCAAATCGGCGGCGCGGGCCACGGCAGACAATCCGGCAGCGACCAGGATCAGCCCAGACATGGCGTGAAGTGTTATCTTCATGTTCTCGCTCGCGGAATCAGGATTGTGACAAGACCAGCGGTGCGACCGATCTTCAGACACGAACGATGCTAACCGTCCGCGAGATGAGCGACAAGCCGTGCTAGGCCCATGCCGCGATCCACCAATTCGGCAAACGCGGCGAACTGGTTGTCTTCCACGACTTCGCCCAGCTTCGAGCCGTGGCGGGGGTCAGACCTCGTTTCTCGTTTCTGCAAGCCGCTGCTGGATGGCGTCGATGTACTCGGCCGCGTCGAATCGCAGGTTTGCAGCGTGCGGAGGTCGCGAGTTGGTTGCGCGCCGAGGTCACATCCACCTCGGGTGCTTGCGCTGTATAGACAACCTGGGGGGGCGGCACCACACCTGCCCAAGAAACCTGTCGCAGTTCCGCGCTTGGGTCTTGGAGACCAAGCAGGAATCGGCAAGTCCGTTGCGCGCACAGGGGGCGCATCCCTGCGTAGGTTGGCGCGACTTACGCTTGGCGGGCGAACTCGATCCGAAACAGACGGTCGCCCTGCCAAAAGGGCCGAAAATCCCGATCTGTGCTCGCCGTCTTGGAAAACGACCGTTTGTGATATGGTGCCCCTCGCGGCTATACTGCGCGGCTGATGAGTTAGATCAGGCATCTGGAGCCGAGCGGTTGGCTGTCTACATGCGCAGGAGGATTTCCCGGGTGAACGGACCCACAAAACGCCTTGCTGTAGGCTTCGCTGCCCTGCTGCTGGCGGCGTTGGCTGCGCTGCAGGCCGGCGCGGCGGTCAGAGTCGCTGTCAGCCCCGCGCTGGCCATCGTGATGCGTGCAACCATCGGCGCGACGGCCGAACGCCCGGTGCTCTCCAGCGAAGTCGTCGTTTGGCGAGCTGGCTAATCGATGATCCGGGCTGTCACGAATGCGGCGGAGGCTATCCATCAGACGGCCGAAGACTTGCCGACAGAACACGACGTGGATCTGACAGAAAGATGGAGTGACAGAAAAATGACGTGCAGGCGTAGGCAGACGTCCGGTGCCCGCTTGATTCCCGGAAACGCATTTCCTCCGCTTCCTTGCCTTTCTATCAACCTGCTGGCCTTCGCCCTTGCGGTCCTGCCCTCTATCTCGGCCTCGACTCAAGAGCAAACGCCGCCGCCCTTCTCCAGCGGTAGGTCGTTGTCGCTACTCCGCAACGGGGGATTTGAAGCCGACAACGCCTGGTCATCATACCAGGCGACGATCGTCGCCGGCGTCCGGACGGGGCGTGGTCTGCGGCTGGAAACGTTGGGGAGCGCTGTTCAGGAAGTCCGTGCTCCGGGGCCGGGCACGATCTTGACGGTGGCCGTGGATGTGAAGACCGCCGACGTGCGTCCGGTCGGGGACCAGCCGGGGTATGCCTATGCCGCGATCTACCAGTTCGACAGACGCGGCAAACTTGTCACGTTCCATGACTTTGCTCAGCTTCGAGGCACGCAGGACTGGCAACGACGAAGTTACACATTCTCGGTTCATGCCCAGGCCGATCGTGTCTCGATCCGCTGTGGACTCCATCAGGCCCAAGGCACGGCTTGGTTCGACAACTGGACCTTGGTGGCAGGCACGGAGGCGAAGTCGTTTTCGCAAGTGGACGAACGCGGTTCCCGTGGAGCCCGAGTTCAGGACACGGCGGCCATCCTGTGCGAGCCCGGATTGCCAACTGCCGGAGCGCCTGCCGATCCGCAGACCATCGCGACGGTTCTTCGGGAGGCCGGGTTCGAAACGACGCTGGTGTCGGCCCAGTCGCTGGCGGACCCGGCGGTCCTCAATCGCTCGCGATTCGATTTGGTGGTCGTCCCGACCGGTCCAGTGTTCCCGGCGGCGGCCCGGTCGACGTTGACGGATTTCTTGAGGGACGGCGGCGACTTGATGACGCTGGGCGGATATGCATTCGACCGTTTGGTCCGCAAGGTCGACGGCCGCTGGGTTGACGAAGAGGCTTTCTTGGCGGCGGAAATCGAAAAACGCTTGGCGCCGGGAAAGGGCCTGGTGCCCGACGGCGGGTTCGAGAGCGAGGAGTCGCCAGCGTCGCAGAATGCCCTCGACGGTCGCTGGCGGCGCGATGCGGCGCACACGTCGCTGGTGGCCGAGCAGCCGCAGGAAGGGCCGCGTTGCGCCAAGGTCGCGGTGCCGCACGGCTCGGCTGCCCAGGGCGCCCAGTTCTATACCGATGTTCCCGCGGGGCCGGGCGCCGAGTATCGGATTGCTGCCTGGATGCGCTCCCAGGACGTGTCCGGTCCAGGGTATGCCTTCATGGCCGTGTACCAGTACGACACGGCGGGCAAGATGGTCGCTTTTCGCGACTTCGGCACCGCCCGCGGAACGACCCCGTGGCGGCAGCACCTGTACACGTTCACGGCGCAGGCGGACGTGGCCCGTTTGCACGTGATGCTGGGACTGTACAACGCCCAAGGAACCGCTTGGTTCGACGATTTCCGGCTGGCCGAGATCACGGGTCTGGCATTCGAGCCGATGAATACGGCTCGCGGCCGGCCCGAAGACGGCTTGGTGGTTTCCCCCGCCCAGTTGGGCATGTTCGACGCTTCGTTTCCTCTCAAGCGGGTGTGCGGACTGCGGTCCGCACCGGGCCAGCACGTGGTGGATTTCGCCGTCGATGTGCCTTGCCAGGCGAGGGGCTGGGCCGCGTCCGGCGTGACGGGAGTGGACGACGCGCGATGGATTCCGCTGCTGGAGGCTTACGACACCTACAGCCGGCCGCGCGGCGCAGCAGCGGCCCTGCTGGTGCATTATCGCGGCGTCTACTCCGGCTCCTGTTGGATGTACTGCGGCGTGGACAACCAGGATCTGTTCGGCGACCCGCACAGCGAACTCGCCCGCACGTTGCAGAACGCGGCCAAGTCCATGATCCGCAAGACGTTTCTCCGCAACTTGACTATCGACCACCGATTGTATTGGCCCGACGAGCCCGTGCAGGCGAAGGTGACCGTCGACAATCGCGGGCCTCGGCCGCAAACGGTCGAGGTACGATTCGCTTGGGACGAGCAGTTGCCGCTGAGTCGCAAAGTCCAACTCGCGCCCGGCCAGAGCCAGGAGGTCTCCGCGGAGTTCGGCGTTCAAGCTGGGACCGCCGGCCTGCACCGCGTGCGCGCGGTCGCCTGGGTCGATGACAAGCCGATCGACGGACTCGTGACCGGTGTCGTCGTCGAGGGAGGCGACCGCAACCAGCGTAGGTTGGGACTCCGTCCCGACCCGGTCGGGACGGAGTCCCAACCTACGAAGATCCCAAGGCCGGAATTGTGGTTCGAAAAGGACTACTTCACGCTCAACGGACGGCCTCAATTCCTGTTCGGCAGCGACGATTATGCGGTCACGTACCAAGCGGCGGCCGAGAATCCCTGGACGTGGTCGCAGATGCTCTCAGGTGCGCGCGATCACGGGCTGGATCTGTACGAGAACCTGCAATATCGCGGTCCGGGGCACACCTTGCGCGACGAGGACTGGCGGGACTTCTCGGCCCTCAATTACCTCGTCCAAAGCAAGGGACTCGTGTTCATGCCTGGAATGCTGATCGGCGAGGACGCGGCGGCCGGCCCGGACGAACTGGCTCGACAGAGCGATTTGTGCCGCCAATACGCCGAGCACTTCTGCGACACGCCGGGCCTGCTGTACTACATCAACGGGGATTATTCGCTGCTGAGGAACCCCGCGTCGCCGGAGGTCCAACGGATGTGGAACGACTGGCTCCGGCAGCGTTACGAGACGCCGGACAAACTGCGCGCGGCTTGGCCGGGGGTGACGGTGCCGGAAGTGCCCGGGCCGGGCCAGTGGGGCGATCTTTCCTTCCCGCCGCCAAATTCGGGGCGCTGGGACGATCCCGCGGCAATCGACGCGATGGCTTTCCGCCACTGGCTGATCCAACGCTGGAATGCCGCCCACGTCGATGCCGTGCGTCAGGTTGACAAGCGTCATCCGATCACGTCGGAGTACTATCAGCGCCCGTTTGGCGGCATCGACCTGCGGCTGACGATCGACGGCCAGGACGTGTCGAACGTGGGTTTCTTCGCCCCGCCCGGCGAGGACCTGGACGCGCTGCCCATCGTGCTCCGCTGGAACGATCTGCGGACGCGAGGCAAAGGCGTGGGGCTGGGCGAATACGGCGTCAAGACGCATCCGGCGTGGCTGGAGCAACGAGGCGGCAGCGGCTACCACATCGCCCGGACCGAGGAGGAGCAGAAGCAGCTGTTCTTGGCGGTGGCCTGCTATGCGCTGGGCATGGGAGCCAGCCGCGTGCAGAACTGGTGTCTCCGCGACGATTCCACGCGGGTTTTCCCTTGGGGCCTGTTCTATCCCAACGGCTTCGTTCCCAAGGACGTGGCGTACGTACACCGGAATCTGTCGTTCGCTTGGCGGCGGTTTGTGCCCGTCGACGAACCGCCTGCGGTGACCGTGTGCCTGGCCAGCGCACTGCGCATCGGGAATGCGGACTCGCTGGGGCTGACCGTCGGCAGCCGGACGTTTGCGGACCTGCTGGCGATGCACTACGACTTCAACACCATTGACGACGAGTGCCTGGCCGAACTGCCCGCCGCCACGCGGGTCCTGATTCTGCCCTCGCCGCTGGCGATCTCGGATCGCGGCTTTGCGGAGCTGCAAAAGTGGATAGCCAGCGGCGGGACGGTGTTGGTGACCGGCGATTTCTCCTACGACACGCGGCGTCAGCGGAAGCACATCGAGCGTCTGGAACAACTGGCCGGTGTGCGTTTCGCGGCGGAATGCTACGCGAATGTCGCTCGTGCGCAAGGGACCGACGTCCAGGCGGATCTGGCCGGACTGGGATTGGGCAAAGCGGTTTTGCGGCCCTGCATGCGTATTCAGCCCACGACCGCCAGCGTGCTGGGGCAGAGTGCCGACGGCCAACCCGTGCTGGTGCGCAACCGCGTCGGCCGGGGAGCGGTCTATTTTCTCACCGACCCGCTGGAGTTGGCGGAAGACGAACCGTCGAAGAGAGTCCGCCGCGACCTCTACGCCGCCGTCCTCCGTGCGGGCGGCGTGGCCCCGCTGCCGATCGAACCCAACGAACCGTGGCTGCACGTCATGAAGCAGCCGATTCAGCAAGGGACGGTCCACGTGGTGTTCAACACGCGTCTGGAGTCGGGCGGCGCGGAGGTCCATCTGGCCACGGCTGCCGGCCGCGTGACGCTGGCCACGCGGAACCGCTGGCCGGCGTTGGCCGCGGTCTCGCGCGAGGGACGGGTGCTGGCGGTTCTGACGGACGGCACGGCGCGGCTGAACGGCCAACCGTTGCTGGAGGGGCAAGGTCTGAAACTGGTGTCGTCGCTGGATGGAGCCGATTTGCGGCAGGCGGAAGCCCGCTTGGTCGCGCCCTTCGAACCGGGGACCTGCCAACTGCCTCTGCCCTCCGGCGACTTTGGCGCCGCGTTCGGCGAGTTCCAAGACGGCGTCTGGAAAGTACTCGAACAGCAGAGTCTTGCTGCAGGATCGGCCGCGATGGCTCTCAATCCCGATCGAGCCACCTGCCTGATCTTGGTCGCGGACCCGAAGCGGTTGCAGCATTGGGGTCAGCAACTATGGGCTGGTGCGCGGATGGCCGACTGACGGGCCGCCTTACCACCGTTCGAGAAACAAGTGGCGTAAGCTTCCCGCTTGCGATAACACGATCTAACGCAAGCGGGAAGCTTACGCCACGGTGAAATCGGACAGTTGTTTCTCGAACGGTGCTTACCGACGTGAGTCACCGCCCGCCCTGATCTGGAATTCCTGGTACGCCGTGTTCTCGTCGATCTCGGTCACGGGGTACACGACCCACACGAGCCAGCGGAACGCACCCAGCGGACAGTCGGCGGACCGGCGAATGCTGGTCGCCAGGAAACGCTGGACGGCAACGGACGTGGTATCCACTTCCGCGACGGGCGTGAACTTGGTCCGGTACTCGACGTTCCAGCCGGGATCGGCTGTGGCGTCGCTGCCGAACAGGACGTAACGTTGTGCACCTCGGTTGCCGTTTTGCTGGTACGACCAGGTGTTGACCTCCGCCAACTCGGTCGTCGTACCCAAGTCCGCTTTGTACATCCCGCCGCGGACTCCGTTGCCGAAGACCGGGCCATAGTTTTCCGCGAGCTGCCCGTCGTGGAGCGTCGCCGGGCGCTCGTTGCGCGTGTCCGGCCGCGTGCGGATTTGTTTGATCCCGACCAACTGAGCGGCCAGCGCCACAGGCACAATACAAAAACTGCCGTCGGCCCTGGTTTCAGACACGCAGTAATTGTACGACTCGACGCGCAGCGTCTGAGTCTGTTGTCCGCGGACGAGGCCGACGCTCAGCGGTTGGCCGGCGGCGGCATCGCGCAGCGACAGCAGATCGGTGATCCGCTTGACGGGCCGCCCGTTGACGCTTTGAATCAAGTCGTTCGTCGCGAATCCGTCCCGAGCGGCCGCAGAACTTGCCGGCACGTCGCTCAGATGGACACCGCCCGTTTCACGGCTGACGCCGAACGCGGAGTACTCCTCTCCCAGCAGATCCTTGACTCGCGCCCCGTGCCAGAAATGCGGCATCGCCTTTGCCGCGGCGAGTGACGAGGCCGAGTCCGCCGCGTCTGCCGGCAGTTCCGGCGTGCGGGCGATCTTCTTCAACTCAGCCTTCTGCACGCCGAACTGGTCCATCGCAAAATTCTCGAAGCCAAGTTTCAGGGCGGGCGAGCCATCCTGGACTCGATAGTCGCCGCCGGCCGGATCGACGAACAGCGGGTCGCCGACCAGCGAATGGGCATCGCAGCCGTGGGCGGCAAACGCCGTGCGATCGGCATCGGAGGTCGTAAACAGGTTGTCGTCGATCGTCTTTCCCCACTTTCCCTGGGGCATGCCGCCGGCCGGGCGGTAGGCGCCCATCCAGATGTTCTTCGTCACCTCATCGCCGCTGTGGTCGTACCAGACGTGCGGGTGCAGGCTGTTGTTGACGGCAATGTTGTTCCAGACGCGGCGGTGGTACCCTTCGCGCAGTTTCAGGCCGCCGTGCAGGAACAGGTTGTTGTAGATCTCGTAGTTCGACGAGCCATCGTCCAGGTCTACGTCCCAGCCGTGGTCGCAGCGCCAGCGGTTGTTGCGCAGCACTGTGGGTTTGACCGCGTCCAGCAGCGCCAACTGCGGCAGTTCGTCGGGCGGAACGTCCTTGAGGCCCCAGTAGCGGTCGCGGCCCCAGGAATTGAAGCTGCCGTGATCGCCCGTTTCGAGGACCGTATCGAACACGTCGCAGAACTCGATCCGGTGGCCGCCCCAGGTGCCTTCGCTGATGTTGATCCCGGCCCGCGAGGCTTCGTAGATCGAACAATGCCGGATCGTGATGCCCGTCGACATGGAGATCTGCACGCCGGTCGCCTGTTTCTCGACCACGCCGAAGTGCCGCAACAGGCAGTCCTCGACGGTGCAGTCGGCCGGGTAGTTTTCGTGATTGGCCTGCGGGCCGGGAGTCTTGTCGATGTCGGCGTAGCTTTGCCGCTGGCGGTACTCGAACAGCGGATTGCGCACCGCGCGGGGATCGCCGACGAATGCGACCGCGCTGGCTCCCGTGTCATGGATGTCGCAACCGGTGATGCGAATCCGCCGGTTGTAATTGTTCACGAAGACGGCATTGCCGCCCAGTTGATCGAACTCGCAGTCGGCGACCGTGCAGTCTTCCGCTCCATTGAAGAGCACGGCCCCGCCGCGATAGATCGTCCAATCGCTCCGCAACAGCGGTTCCTTCACATCCATGAACGTGCGGGCCGCATGGCGGAAGACGAAGCCGCGCAGCGACACCGATCGGACCGGCCGGAAATGGGACGGGCTCGCATCAGCACGATCGGTGCCTGTCCCACTTTCGTCCCGGCTGCCCTGAAACTCGACCAAGTGCCGCAGGCGGACCACTTCCACCGCCGCCCGGCCGAGATCCACGTCTGCCGGCGGGTAGAAGTACAGCGTCGATGTCTGTGCGTTGTAAAACCATTCGCCGGGGGCGTCGAGTTCTTCGAAGATGTTCTCGACGAAGCGGTCCTGCGGGTGCATGCCCATTTGGCGGTTATTCTGCCAGCCGCCCTCGTACGTGACTTCGTGTTTCTCGTTCTTGCCGGTGATGCGGTAGTGGTAGCCGCCCCAGTGCGCACGGTGCATGGCATGGATGAACCCGCCGACGGGATCGGCCCACCGCGCGGCCCGCTGGGGACTGAACGCGTCGGCCGCCGCGCCGTTGTAAGGACGGGCGTCGGGGTCGAAATTCGGATAGCGGGCCATGTGCTGCCGCCGGCCGTTCACGAACAGTTGGTCGATCACCAATCCCGCGGGCGTCCGGGCCTGGAACATCCCGTCCCGGTACGGCTGCCAATGCAGATCGAGCTTCGCCCCGCCGCTGACAACCACCGTCTGGCCCGGTGCCGCGACGTACGTGGTTCCGGAATCTTCCGGAGTGATGACGATCGTCTCAGGCAAGTAGTAGATGCCGGCACGGAACACCACCGTTTGGGCTTTCATCTGCCGTGCCATCTGCTGTGCCGCCGCAAACGTCCGCAGCGGCCGATCCGCCGTGCCCGAACTGCCGTCATCGCCAGTCGGGCTGACGTGAACCTCCGCCGCCGCAACCGATCCAGCTACCAGCAGCACGATCCAAGGAAACCCACACATCTGGGCCCTCTTCATGAAGTCAGTATCCCTTCTCGCCAAACAAACGTGAATTCTGTTTTTCATTTTGTTGAGTTTCTGATCCTGCCGCAATCCGGGTGTTCTGAGGCAAGAGAGACGAAGATCAGAGCAAGCGGGAGACAGTAAGTTAGAGTTAGAAGATGGCGTCCAGAAGAGCTGGACGGTGTTTTCTGCCCCTGGTCAGCGCGGACTGCGACCGTGGCCCTTGGAAGGCAGGAGGGAGCTGCAGTCACACGTCGGCCAACCGAAAATGGAGGATGTCTGGGCCAAACGCGTCGGAGTATTCCTGCAACGCTTGGGGATCGGAACAGGTCAGGAAGGCGTTATCCTCTTGGCCGAACTGAATTCCGACGTTCCGCATCCGCTGCGCCAACCAATCGTGCCCGTTCAGACAAACCCGAGCATTGAAGGGAAAGTACGGGCAGACTCGCAGCCACAGCGGGCCCAGCGAACTATCCCGCACATAGAAGTGGTACTGCCACACACGGCGGGGCTTCAGTTCGATGTGCGGTTCCCCGGTCGTGGGTTGGCTGACGGCCACGTTGGCCTGTTCGAGGGTCTTGAGAATTACCGCCACCACCTCGTCCTGTGTCATCTGTTGATAATAGGGCTGGACCCAGTTCTCGCGACGTACGTCCGGCGGCGTGACGATCTCGACATTCTGTTGTGTGGCCCATTGCCGGACCCAGTCATGATCGTCGCCAGACAGCCTGCGGAAGAACTTCTGATCCAGGCGTCCCCGTACGCCCTGCTGTTCTCTTAAGAACCAAACGATCGTCGACGGGCGCTGGAGGGGTTGAATGACAGCGTTCAGCAAGATACGATCAAAGCAACTGTAGACGAAACGAATGCTGGAGTCGTGGTGTTCGAGGAAGCGGTTCATGGCGGGTCTCCTGGGATGGTGGCAAAACAACCGGGGACTCGCCTTTTTTCTTGCCCTCTGGCTCTGTGGCAGGCAACGCCCGATGGACTCCGTGGTCCGACTACGGCCAGACGAACCGCATCCTTTCTTTCTTTTGAGTAGAATGATCTGGTCCTCACGCTCGCCACCAGCTGCCACGCCAACGCCCTCGACTACCCGGCAGAGTCCAGAACGTCCCCTACCTACTTAGGGCGACTCGGGCCCAGACGCCGAACGCGTGCGTCTGGTCCAGGAGAGCAGTGATTTGATGCGGATCTTCGCTGCCATTCCGCCGAAGTCGGAATCGGACCGTTTTGAACATTCCTATTTTGGATTTTGAATTCGTTTCGGATTTCGTGCTTCGGATTTCGAATTTCGAGGTTCTCCACATTTTCGGATTTCAAGGCGGAGCCTTGCCTAGAGTCTTTGGAGTCAGATAATGAATTTGCGGGTAGTCTTCGTCTTGGTCGGCATCCTCGTCTTCACAACGCCGCAACCGCCATTGTTCGGCCAACCGTCGGCAGCGCCCAAAGATATCAAGGACGAAAAATCGCTTCCTGACCGGTATCAATACGTCGTGGAGGATGTCCTTAGATACTGCCAGCCCCGGAAAGGTTTTTGGATCGATCTGGGCGCAGGCAAAGGGCAGGTCGCGATTCCACTGATCGAAGCGACCGGGAATCCGGTGGTGATGCTCGACCCCAAGGCCGAAGCGATGTCCGAAGCGTTGGAAATCGCCAGGGGAAAGAAGTTGGGCGACCGGCTGTGCGCCGTCGTTGGCGTTGCTGAGCAGATGCCGTTTCCCGACAACTCCGTCGATTTTGTCGTCAGCCGGGGTTCGATCTTCTTTTGGAGCGACCCCGTGAAAGGGCTGCGGGAGGTACATCGAGTTCTTCGGCCCGGCGGGAAAGCCATGATCGGAGGCGGGGCCGGAAGCCAATACCCGAAGGAAGCGGCGGAGGAACTGGTAGCCGGTCGAAAGAAAAAGCTCGAAGGCGACGAAGCCGAGAAATGGAAACGATTCGTTGAACTTCGCCGCCCCGAAAAGATGCGTGAATGGGCCGAAGCGGCGGGCCTGTCGGGTTTTGAGGTGGCCGGGAAGGGGGCCCTGTCGGCCGACGATCCCAAGGTCGGGCAGGGAGTCTGGCTGTGGTTCACCAAGAATCGCTAACGGGACGGAAATCGGAGACCTTCGGTCGGCGGTTTCGACGGGGTTAGAGACCCGCGCCGAACGGTGTGATGTTCGAAAGGAGCAATCAGTGTCAGCAAACCGTTTCGATCAAGCCGCCGCGACGTGGGACCACGAACCCCGGCGGATCGCGTTGATGCGGGCGATTGGTGAAGCCATCCTGCGTCAGGCGAACCCGACCAAAGCGATGCGCGTGCTGGATTACGGCTGCGGGACCGGCCTGATCGGGTTGTACCTGCTACCGCATGTCCGCAGCGTGACCGGGGCGGACAATTCGACTGGGATGCTGCAAGTGTTGCGGGAGAAAATTACTGCGGGCGGGCTGAAAGACATGCAGGCAGTCTTTCTGGATCTTCAGAAGGAGGCAACTCCTGGAGATCGGTACAATATCGTGGTTGCCGGGATGGCACTGCACCATATCGCCGACACCGATCGGGTGCTTCGTGCTTTCCACCAGCTGTTGCTGCCCGGCGGGACGCTGTGCCTCGCAGATCTCGATTCGGAGCCGGGGACGTTTCATTCGGCGGACGTGGCAGGCTCGGTGTATCACCTGGGCTTTGATCGGGACGAACTGAAACGGCAGTTGTGCGAAGTTGGTTTTTTGCAGCCCGCGGACTCGACCGTCGCGAAATTTGAAAAGCCGGTGGAGGGTGGGGGGAGGCGGGAGTTTTCGATATTCTTGATTACGGCTCGCCGTCCCTGATCGCCGCTGCCAAACGTGCTTCTATCGCTTGACGAGGATGAGGAATGATGCGGCGAGTCTTGTTGATTTTCGTGGCATCGCTTTTGGCCGCCGGTATGGCACTTGGCCAGAACCGTTCCGTACCCGACCCTCGAGACGAACAATTCCGTCGCTTGGTGGTCGGGACATGGGAGGACGACTACCAGGGCAAGCGGACGATGACGCTCAAGGATGATGGCACCGGGACGATGGCCGTGGAATTGGACGGATTGAAGGCGAAGTTGTTTGCGCCGCGTCTGAGGTTCGAGA
>CAYPGE010000034.1:0-34437 GCA_964409865.1 uncultured Pirellulaceae bacterium | reverse complement strand
TCTCCGCTGTTCGACCAGTTCCGTTTCGCCCCCGACCCGCAGCCTCAGCGCGGCGCTTCCCGGCTGCCGATCGACACCAAGGAGGGAAGCTTGGCCTTGGCCGCCGAGGCGAGGGAAGAAGAGTTGGACGGAAAGCGTTTTACCGTGGTGACGGCGACGCGAACGCTGATTCCCGACCGCGTAGGCGAGTTCCCCCTGGCGCCGATCACCGCCACGGTGCGCAAGGCCACCCAGTGGGCTCGCGACCGTTCTCCGTTCGGCGATCTGGATTCCGGTTTCGGCGGTTCCCTGTTCCGCGACCTGATGGGCGATCGGCGACGCCCGGCCAGTACGGAACTGGTCCGCGCCACTGGCGATCCGCAAAAGATCGTGGTCCATCCGTTTCCGCTCGAAGGCCGCCCAGCGAGTTTTGCGGGCGCCGTCGGCAAGGGCTTTGCCATCGACGTGGCCGCCGACCGGACCGTCGTGCGGGTCGGCGATCCCATCGGTCTGAACATCACGCTCCGCGGCGACGGGAATCTCGACAACGCCAGTCTCCCGCCGCTCTCGGCCGACGGCGGCATGAGTCCCGACCGGTTCCGGCTGCCCGCAGGCGAAATCGCGGGGACGATGTCCGAGCCGGCGGGGAACTCCGAGAAGCCCGGCTCTGCCAACAAGCCGGGCTTCTTGCCGTCAAAACAGTTCCAACTCTCCGTGCGCGTGACCGACGAGTCGGTCGGCGAGATCCCGGCGCTGGCCTACTCCTGGTTTGATCCCGACAGCCAGACGTACCAGACGACGCGGTCCAAGCCGATCGCGCTGCGCGTGATGCCGGCGCAGGTCGTCTCGGCTGCGGACGTCGTGAGCAACCCGTCCAGAAGCCCGGCTTCTGCAAAGAGTCCGGCTTCTGCGGCGGGTTCTCCCACCGGCGGAAGCGATTCGACACAAGTCGCGCTGGCCGCTCCGGTTCAGCCCGTGTTTTCCCTCAGCGGCGCCGATTTGGCGATCGAGCCCGACGCCGGCGTGGTCCTGCGGGATTCGTCCGGGCGGTTCAGCGGCGGTGTCTTTCCCATGCTTGTGTACGCTACGGGATTGGTGCTGCTGGTGGCGGCGGTCGTCGACCGCAAACGCCGGGACATCGATCCGGCGGTAGCCGCGACACTCAGGAACGTTCGGCAGCAGCGCGCGAGGATTGTTCACGCGGCGGGCTTGCCGAAGCAGCGGTCGGCGGAGGAAATCGCGGCCGCGGTTCGCGCGTTGGTGGCGGAACTGCCGGACGTGGCTCGTGATCAGGCGGAAGCGGTGATTGCGGAATGCGAGTCTGTGGCGTACGCGTTGAAGAGCGCGGGCGACGACCGGCTGGATGCGTCACTGGTCGAACGAGCAACGGCGGTGGCGGATCGTTTTTCGGAAGCAGCCCGGCTTCTCCGCAGAAGCCGGGCTTCTTGATGGGAAATGGAATGAGGCGAGCGAGCATGACGCATCGGGTTCCTTACGCCGCGTGGGTCCTTCTTCTGTCGGCTCTTGGTCCGACCTGGTCGCTGGCGGCGTCTGGCGAGGGCTTGCTGGCCGAAGCCGTTCAGGAATATCGCGCGGCATTGGACAGCCAGGACCGGGACCAGCGGCTGGAGAGATTTCGCCGTGCGGAGTTGCTCTTTTCCCAGCTGGCGGCAGGCGGTCACAGCGGTTCCGCCAAGCCCATTCGCAACGCGGACTTGTACGTGAATCTGGGCAACGCCGCGCTGGGAGCCGAACGGCTGGGGCCCGCGATCCTGGCTTATCGGCGAGCCCTGTCGCTGGATCCCAATCACCACCGCGCGGAACAGAACCTGGAACATGCCCGCACGCTGTTGCCGGACTGGGTTCCGCGACCGGAGCGGGGCGGGCTGTTGACCACGTTCTTTGCCTGGGCCGATCGTTTGTCTTCGACCGAACTTCAGATGCTGGCCTCGCTCACATTTTTCCTCGCCATGGTGCTCGTCGCCTGCGCCATCCGCTGGCGGCAGCCGACGTGGCGCAATCTTGCCGTCATTCCTGGAATCGTCTGGCTGTTGCTCTTGGGCGTGCTGCTGTACAGATCATTCGGCCGTGCGGACGATGCCGCCGTTGTCGTCGTCCCCGAGGTGGTCGCCCGCTCGGCCGACTCGGCGGGGGCGCCGGCGCGCCTGCCTCAACCGCTGCCCAATGGCACCGAGGTCCGGGTCGTCGAGACGCGCGACGATTGGTCGCGAGTCCGGCTGTCCGACGGCCGCGACGCCTGGCTGCCCCGATCGGCCGTGGAACTGGTCGCGCCGTAAGAACTTCTTTGGTGCCAGCCGTCGGTGGGCTATCATCGCGATGTATCAACGCCATCTGGCAAACCTGTGACGATGACGTCGTCCGTCCGGTAGTTCGAGGACTGTTTGCGGAGGTGGCGGATCAGCCAAGGCGTTTGATGTGGGCCCTGACCCAATCGACGAATTCAACGCGAGTTAAGTGGCCAGCGGCCAACTGCAGAATCACTTCCTCCGCGTCGTCGACATCGGCACGTAGTTCATGGCCGTTGAGTACCAGAAACGTCTCCATCGCGGCGTGCCCGACGCGCTTGTTGCCGTCAACAAAGGGATGGTTCATGACCAGCGAAAAGCAAATCGCGCCCGCCTTCGCTTCAATCGTGGGGTATAACTCGTCGCCGCCGAATGTCATTTCAGGCTGCGTCACGGCGGACTCAATGGCCCCAAGGTCTCGGACGCCATCAGCACCGCCAGACTGGGTCAAAACCCGACGATGGATTTCCAAAACCTCGGCCAGACTCAGGTATCGCATTACGCCAGCCGCCGGTAAAGTTCGTCGTTTTTTTCAAGGACGTACTGTGCCGCCTGATCGAAGTCGCGGGCCGGTCGCAGAAGATCGATGACCGCCGCTTTTGCCAGTTCGTGGGCATCCACCTTCAAAGCGCTCGCCAAGTCCCGGAGACGCTGCGATTGGACGTCGTCAAGTTCTACCGAAATCGTCATGCCCCCCCCCAACGATAAGGTGCCGACCGAAGACAAGGAACGCTCCTATCTGGCGGGGCCCATGCTTTTCCGAGCCCAATCCGGACGCGGTGCCCGCCTCGCGGCATCGGCCGGTCAGTTTCGGCTACAGTGGACCGCTGCCCGCCGCCATTCACCCCATCATACTGGATGGGTGCAAAGTCGGCAATCAGGATCGGCGGGACGCAGACGCATCCGCGGGGGGTGCATTCCCATTCCGCGCACCTGATTGTCAATGCTCTCTGGGCTTTCTCGCAATCGGGGGTCTGCGTTCAAGCCTTGGAACTCATCGGCTGGGGCTCCCAACGCCAGTCGGATCGGCCATCGTGGCGGAGGTGCCGACGCTTCGCTGTCATCCGCTCATCCCAGCGGTCCGTTATCACTTGGGCACGCACTTGGAGCACACTCCTTAAGCATCGTGCGAGAAACAACTGTCCAGTGTTGATTGCTGATCATCCCACGGAGTGTGATGGCTACTTTTGCGAGACAACTGGGCTCCAACGGTCCTCTCTCACAGCGCACTTCGCAAGGCATCCAGCAGCCGTTGGATCATCTCGTCCGTGTGCGTGGCAAAGACGGCGACGCGCAGCGCGCCGGCGGTTCCCAGGCCACTGTAGGCGGCCATGTACGGAACGATGATCCCGCGCTGCTGCAATTCGGCCTGCAAGTGCTGCATTTGTTCCGCCGTGCCCGCCTGGACCGGAACAATGGGCGTGGGCGACTCGTCCACGGACAGGCCCAACTGCCGCAGGCCGCTGCGGACGGCACGCACATTGTCCCGCAGTCGAAGCCGCAGTTCGGGATGACGCTGTACCAGTTGCAGGGCGCATGCCGAGGCCGCCGCCACCGCTGTGGCCGGGGCGCTGGCGCCTTCGTAGTAGTGCGTCGCGGCGCGCACTCGGCGCAGCAGCGCGGCACTGCCCGGAACGATCCCGCCAAAACCGCCCAGCGCCTTGCTGAGCGTCCCGCCGACATACCACCGCACCGGCGGACGATCCGCGGCCGCCGGATCGTCGTTGATCGCCCGCGACCAGAGGCCGAGAAAATCCAGCGTGCCTCGGCCGTGATCGCCGATCGTCCCCATCCCGTGCGCGTCGTCCACCAGGATCGCTGCGCCGTCGTATCGCTCCAAGATTCGGCAGTAACGATCGATCGGGGCGACACAGCCGAGGCTGGGCGAGACGCCGTCCGTCAGGACCAAAGGCCGCTGGTTGGGGCCGACGTGTTGCTGGAGAGCACGTTGCAGGTCGTCCGGGTCTCGTGCCTGGAAGCGGACCAGCGGGAGCCGGACGGTCAGGGCGGCTTCGACGACGCTGTAGTGTGCCGACTCGTCCAGAAACAGAACGTCGAAATCCGCCGCCAGCGTCTGCACCAAGACGGCGTTGCTGAGATAGCCGGACGCGAAATAGAACGAGCCCTCCAGATCAAAGAACTCGGCCGCCAGCCGTTCCACCGCCAACAGCACCGGCGTGGTGCCATAAAACGTCCGCGAGGTCGCGGAATGGATGCCGTACTTGCGCGTCGCCTCGCAGGCGGCGGCAATCACGTCCGGATGCCCGTGCAGTCCCAGGTAGCTGGTGCCCCCGAAATACAGATACAGACGGCCGTCGATCATGCACTCGGCGCCCGGCGGACTTTCCATCAGGTGAACGGTGGGACGCGATGGGGTCATGAGGCCGCTTTCATTCGTTGGTGTGTAGTGTCTATACGTCTGCCCCCTTTCCCGGAGACCTCCTCACCATCCGCGGATCCGTCCTATTTGTTTCCTGCCGGTGCCGGTGTCCCTTCGATCCGGCGAACGGCCAATTCGGCCAGTTGCTTGACCTCGGCGTCGGGGTCCTGTTGGAGTTTGCGGAGCGCGTCCAGCGCGGGTCTGGCATCGGCTCCGAGTTTTCCCAGCACAAACACGGCCAAGCGTCGCACGGCCGCGTCCGGCGCGTCTAGTTTTTGCATCGTGGGGGCTACGGCGGCGGGACCTAACGAAGCCAGCGCGTCGGCCGCTTTGCGCCGCACGCCTTCGTCGGCGTCGGTCAGCGCTTCCGCCAGTTCCGGCGTCACCGCGGCGGTGGCCTCGCCCAGCTTGCCCAGCCGCGTGGCTGCCAGGCCGCGGAGATTCGCTTGGGTATCCTGCCGGAGTACCTGCCGGAGTGCGGCCACGGCGTCTTCCGCTGGAGCCACGCGGCTGATCGACAGCACGCAGGCGGAACGCACCGCCGGATCGGGATCCCCGCCGGCCGCCCGCACCAGCGCGGGTACGGCTTCGTGCGCCGCCCTTTCCAGCGTGCCGATCAGCCGAGCGGCGGCAGCCCGTGAATCGGCGCTCTCTTGAGAATGCTTCATGATCTCGATCAACTGGGGAAGCCATTGGACCAGGCCGTCCAGCGGGAATCGCTGCGCGGCCGTCAGGGCCAGGCGGCGGACCGACGCGTCCTGGTCGGTCAGGCATTTTGCCAAGGCGGCGACCACCGCGGCGTCGGCCGGGTCGAAACGGTCCAGCAGATAGAAAATCGTGCCGCGACGCACGTCGGGCGACGCGTCCTGCAGCAAGGGCATCAACGGCTGCGGGCCCGCGATCGACACCCGGTCCAGTTTCTCGGACGCCGCTTCTCGTGCCTGGACGTCGTTGCCCACCAAGGCTGCAGCCCAGGACGGGAGTTGTTCCGGCGGCACAGGGGCGTTCGCGCCGGCCTGTTCCGGTTTCTCGGAATCGGACGGCGTCGTTGCTGAGGGTTGGGAGGCAAGCTCGCCGGCCGGCGCGGATTCCGCCGCTGCCGGCGAGAGCGATTCTACGCCAGGCGGCGTGGGAGAACTCGCGGAACCGGGCGCCGTCTCGACGGACGGCGGGCCGCTTGAGTCCGGCGCAGAAGGCGCCGACGAACGGTCCGGCGCCGGCCCCGGCGAGCCGCAACCCAAGACGAAAACCACAACAGTAATTCCCCACCAGCCAGTCATCCTGTCCATCGCTCGTGCTCCTGAATTCAACATCATGTCAACAGGTCGATCACACCGATCGCCAGCAGTGCCACGCTGACGATCCAAGTGACGTGGAAAAAGGCCAAGTCAACGCGGGTCAAATCGTCGGATGCTCCCGTACCAGAACAGGCGGTACGCGATTGCCGCACAAGGAATTCCAGCTCATGCAGGGGGCAATACCTCACCACGGGCGTCCCTCGTCGAACTCGTGGGCCACGGGGTTGCGCAGGATCTTGCGAGCCCGGAACCGAATCTCCTGGGCCACGCCCACAGCCTGGGGATTGCAGGTCGCCTCGATCCCGGCTAAGTACCGCAACAGGTTAAGGGTCTTGTGACAACCGTTCACGATGCCGTCCTGCCAGCCGCCCGCCCCTCGAATGTCCGCGTTGATCCGCTCCCGGGCCTTCTGCGCCGCTTCGTCCTGGGAGGCCAGGGTGGCCCGGAACTCGTCGGCCAGCTTGGTCACGCGGTCCGGCACGTCCTTCTCGATTCGTGAGGGCAGGCCGCTGGTGATCCTCTCCATATCCGAAAGGAACGTCTCCAAGTCAGGGTGGGCCGCCTTCTGCTGCTGGAGGTATTCGAGCATCTCCTTGCGGAATGCGATGTACTCCTCGACCCTTCCACGGTAGCGTCTGACGAAGATCAGCATGTCGTTGAAGACCTTGTCAATCTCCGCCTTGTGCTTGGCTTCGTCGTAGTTTTCCATGATCTTCTTGAGCAAGGCGGTGCCCGCGCAAGTGTAAATGCCCGGCGTCGCCTTCTGTTGCCCTTTAACGTCCAAGATGTATTCGCACGGGCCTACCCCGAGGGTCGCGCGAACCAGATCGGTCACGGTGAACGCGACCAGCGGCGTGCCCCGGCCTCGATCCAGGGGATACGCGACGACCGCATACTCCTCGTTCTTGGGCCGGATGAAGCCGTGGCCCTGCTCGTCGACCCAGCAGGTGCCGACCGACGCCGGCAGTTCCTCTCCGCCGGTCTGCCGAAACGCCTGCGCCGCTTCGAACCTGCGGGCGCGATCCTCGGCCTTCTCTCCGTCGCTCAGCCACCGATACTTCGGCTTGATGAACCTCCACTGAACGTCTTGGGGGCTCTTGATGACGCTTCCCGCGCCCTTCACGGGATAGGGCGCCACCATCTCGCTGCTCCTCGCCATCCCGCCCGCCTTCGGCGCAAAGTCCACCCGCCATTGCGCGGGATACGGCATCGTCCAGCTCAGCGCCCTCACGTCCTTCAGGCCCTGCGTCCAGATCGAGACCTCCGGGTCAGCCAATCCGTCAACGACGCTGGCACAGCACGCACCCGCGTAGTCCATCACCGCCACACACACTTTCCCGTCCGTCGCGCAAGGGACTTCCACAGCGGTCAACAGGCGGTCGTTGTCGCGGCCCGACACGCTCACCGTAATGTCCCGTTGCTCCTTGTCCCAGACGGTCATCACGACGGCCTCCGTCCTGCCGAGCATCTGCAGGAACATGTTCTCGGTGGGGATCTCCGCCTGGTCCAGCGGGAGATTGGCTGCGTCGATCACGATATCATCCGCAAAGAAATCCGGGATGACCCCAAAGCGGGACGGCGCCTCGATCCGGACGCCGCGTGTCCCCTCTCCCGGCCTCGCCTCGACGAAGATCTGACCGCGCGTCAGCCCACTGTGCAAGCCGAGCGACTGGCCGCCCTGGCCTTCGAAGACAGCCTCGACGGACGCCGCATCCGGACCGTTCTCCAAGACCTTGACGGCCCGCAGCCGCGCCGCCTTCTCCGCCGTTGCCGGCGCAAGCAAGGCCCGGAGTTGCCACCCCTTCGCCGAATGGGAATAGATTTCCGCCCCGGCCGCGCTGGTGCGCAGAACCACGGCGATTCGGCCGTTCAGGAGGACCGCATCCCCCTTGAACTGGGCCGGAGTCGCGTCCTCCTCCACCTTGATCCAGCCCGCCTTTTCGGCCAGCGCCGCGCTCGGCAACTGGCCCGTCAGCGCCGCGCCGGTGTCGAAGAGCAACACGTCGCTCATTGCGGACGCCAACTCTGGTTCCTGCCCTTGCACGGTTCCTGCCCCGGCCGCGAGGGCCACTACGACCGTTAGCACCGTTCGAGAAATAACTGTCCGATTTGTGCGTGGCGTAAGCTTCCAGCTTGCGGCAGATAGCGGGATCGCAAGCTGGAAGCTTACGCCACTTATTTCTCGAACGGTGCTTACCAGGTTAATCCCGATTCGACACAACCCGTTCATCCCTGCATGCTCCTTTCCCACGAGGGCAAACTGATCAACTGCTCCGAAAACCACTGGGTGGCGGCTTGCGGCGGGAGCAAACCGCCAGCGCCGCCTCAGTGTATCCTGGGTTTGAAGGTGGCTCAAGTTCCCGGTGACAGGTGGTTTAGCATCGTTCGAGAAAAATACCGCGGTGCGGTATAAGCGGCTCTCAAATTGGCTGACGAACCGGGCGTAATCGCGCCCGACACAAATGACCGGACAGGCCGTGAGCCGTGGCAGATGTGACGGGGAGTTCAGAACGGGAAGTCTGATTCCGTTTGCCGTTCCCGCTCGGCCAGCTGGCTTTGCAGGTCGGCGGCTTTCGGTGTCAAATGCGGGTGGGCGGCGGCGATTTGCTCCAGGGTTTCGGCGAGCTGCGCCGCCGCGGCGGCCGAAAGCGAGCGATCTCCGTCGGCGGCGCAGTAAGCGTCGAAGGCCATGTTGAGCGCTTCGATCAGCTCGCGGCTGCCGGCGGCGGCTTTCAAGTCGCCGATCAATTCGGCCACCCGCATGGCGAAGCCCATCACCGACCAGGGCGAGGACAAGCCCGCCTCGCGCAACGCCTCTTCGTTGACATACGAGGTCTTCCAGACACTGGCATACGGGTCCTCGCCCGCCGCCTCGCGTGCCCGGCGTTTGGCCTCCATTTCCTCGTTGAACCGGCGGTAGTCTTCCTGCTCCTTTTCCCACTCTTCGCGCGTCGCGCACAGCGAAAACGCGAACTCGTCGTCCAGGTCGAGATGATGCCCGTCGAAGCCGCAGAACGTCGGCCCGGCGCCGAACTCGCCTTCGGCTTCCAGACGGCACAGCGGGCAGTCGGGATCGTGCGGGGGCCCGGTTCTGACCAGCGGCTTCCGCCGCCGTTCCTCTTCGATGATCGTCGCCGGCGGGGTGGGATCGCCGTCGATCGAACCTTCGGCCAACCACCATTGCGCGTGTTCGTGGAGCGTCTTCGTCAAAGCGTCTTCACCGATCTCGGGCTCCGCGGCGATCCGATCCCAGGCGGCGCGGAGCAATTCGCGGCAGAGATCGAAGTACATCACGACTTCGTGACGGCCCAGCGGACCGTAGCGGTAGGCGAACGTGTCCCGGTCGAGCGGACGAGGACAGCGGCCCTCGTTCGACCACTGCAGCTCGCGGTTGTTCAACTCGTGGTCCACCCAATCGCGGCCCCGGTGCAGGAAGTGCCGCGGCGGTTGGCCTTCCAAGTCCTCGCGCGGCGTCATGAGCCAGTCGGCGTGAACGCGGATCGTCAGCGCATGCCAGCGCGAAATGGTCTCGCGTTGCGAATCCGTCCGCGGGCTGTCCCAGGGCAAATCGTCCCAGGAAAGACGCTCCGCGGGCAACGGCTCGCGGCGGGCGATGTCCAGCGTCCGCCGCGCGAGCCCTGCGGCCAACGCCCGCCCGAACAAGACGCCGCGGACATCGAGCGGCTCGGCAGGCACCGGCAGCGGCAGCAGCGCGGGTTCTCCGTCGGCGGCTGCCACGCACTGCCAGTCGGGCGGCAGGTTGATCCACACGACCGGGATTTCCGGATTCCAAGGGCCCTCATCCCGCTGGAAAGCGGCCTGGTCCTCCGGCAATTCCGCCCCACCCCCCGCAACAATCCGCAGGCATGCCAGGTCGAGCAACAGCCAGCGGCCGCTGGCCGGCACATCGTGGCACTCTGTCCAAGGCAAGTCCTCCAGCGCCACATTCGGCTGATAGCGCAGCCAGGCCCGCGCCAATTCGTCAAACGAGCGCGGATCGGCCGACAAGGCGCCCATCAAGGTCATCGTCGTCCAGGCATCGGCTGCGCGCAGTTGCCACATCCCATCCCGATCGCGAACGGTGACGGTCTTCTCCTCAACGATTTCATCAAGAAATGACACTTCAAGCATGACGTTCTTACCTCCCAGAATCGTCAACAGATCCAAATCGTTATACCGCAAAAAGGAAAACGCTTGGGTGACGGCCAGCAGATTGGCCTCTTCGCCCGGCGGTGAGTGCTGTTTGGTGGATTCAATCAGGAACAGGTCGCCCTGGGTTTCGCCCTCCAGCCGGTGCTGCGCGATGAGGGGGGCCTTTGGTTGAGCATCGGCCGACGGTAGAATACAGTTCAACACCTGCGGCGAGGATTTGCGAAAGACCACCGCGGGGCAGAACGGTAAAAGAGGTATTGCGACCATGACACAAGTCGATGCGATTTACCAAGACGGTGTATTCAAGCCCCTGCAGACGGTCGAGTTGCCCGAGAATCGCCGCGTCCGGTTAAGCATCCAGCCGGTCGAGGCGGACAATGTCAGGGCGTGGCTCGACGAAGTCCGACAGTTCCAGCAGCGGTTGATCGCCGAGCACGGTTCCTTCCCGGACAGCGTCCTTGACATTGCCGAGGACCGACGGCGATGAGTGACACCGTCGTGGATAGCAGCGTCGTCGCCAAGTGGGTCTTGCCAGAGCCCGACTCCGATCAGGCCCAACGCGTGATCTCCGAAGTCGCCTTGAAAGGCGACCGCCTCATCATCCTCGATTTGGCCTTGGCCGAGGTCGCTAACGCCATCTGGAAACGCTACCATCGAGGCTTGGTTACGCTGGATGAATCGAGGCAACTCTTGGACAAGTTGCTTCGCAGTCCGGTCGACGTCGAGCCTGCTGCCGATCTGCTCAAGCCAGCCCTCGAAATCGCTGCCAGGCATGACCGTGCCGTCTACGACGCTTTGTTCATCGCCCTTTCCCAAGACTTGGGATTGCCGGGAGTCACCGCGGACGAACCTCTGTACGACGCGGTGCATGCCGACTTCCCTCAAATCATCCTGTTGCGCAATTGGTAGCGTTCGGCAGGAAGGGGCCCCCGTAGGCGTGATGGATCTGCTGCACCGCTGGCGGATCGAGGCGGCTCCTATGGGTGTCGGCAGAGGCGGGATGGGCGGGAACGGCTCAGCGGTCGGGCCGGCGGCTTCGGGTTCGTCCGTAGCCTGGGGTTGGCAAGCCCAGGCGAACCCCGACCGGCGCCGCTTCACTTGCCCTTCTGACTGCCGGCGCGGGTCGCCCGCAGGCGTTCGCTCAGCCTGTCGACCACTTCGCGGTTCGCTGGGTGCTCGGCAAGGTTGACCGTTTCGTTCGGGTCGGCGTGGTGGTCGTACAGCATCCGGGCCGTCAGCCGGCCCGTGTTGTCGAGGTACTCCGTATAGCGGTATTGCGTGGTGCGGATCGTCTCACCATTGCCGTAGCGGCCGATCGCAGCCTCCCTGGCGGCCTGTCCGCCGGCGCCTCGTAGCAACGGCACGAAACTCGTCCCTTGAAGATGCTCCGGTAAAGGCAAGCCGGCCAACTCGCACAGGCTGGGATAGACGTCGATGAACTCGACCGGGGCTCCGCATTCGACACCCGCAGGCATTCCCGGAGCGCGGACCAGCAACGGCGCCCGCATCGAAGTCTCGAAGCAACAGTGCTTGCACCACAGCGTATGCTCGCCTAGGTTCCAGCCGTGGTCGCCCCAAAGAACGACGATCGTGTTCTTGCTCAATTCCAGCCGGTCCAACTCGTTCAAGAGGGTGCCCACCAGGTCGTCGACGAAGCTGACGCAGGCATAGTAGCCGTGGATCAGCGTGATTGCCATTTCGTCGCTGAGCGGTCCCTGCGCGGGGATGTCGGAGTACGCGCGGAGTTCGCCAAAGGTGTGCAGGGCCTGCGAGGGCGCGTCTTTGGGGGGAGCGCGGTAGGTTTCCGGCAGCTTGATCCGGCCGCGGTCGTACCGTTCCCAGTACTTGCGCGGCGCCACGAAGGGCAAATGCGGCCTGTGGAAGCCTACCGCCAGGAAAAACGGCTGCTCTCTTCGTGCCAAGCGGCGCAAGTCCTCGAGCGATTTGTCCAGCACCTCGCCGTCACGATACTCCTCGATCGGTGCGTCGCCCATTTCCGTCGCCGGCCCGCGGCGGCGGCCGTCGACGTTCCGTTCCAGGTGAAGCCGCTGATTCTCCGGCACGTGATAGCGCATTGGCCCTGGCCGCCAATCCGGCTCGGACCAGCCGTACTGGCAGTCGCCCGGATTGTTGAAGATCTTGCCGTTGGTCACCGTATAGTAGCCGTGCTGCTTGAAGTGCGCATTCAGTGGGACGATGCCCGGCGCTTCCTTCTCCGTGGAACAATCCCAGGTGCGGAAACGGGAACGCGTGGGGCGCAGGCCCGTCATCAGGCTGGACCGCGACGCGCCGCAGACCGGAACCATGCAATTGGCCAGGTCGAACAGGGTTCCGTCGGCCGCCAACGCGTCCAAGTGCGGCGTGACCATCTGCGAGTGGCCGTAGCAGCCCAATTGCGGACGAAGGTCATCAACCGCGATGAACAGCACGTTCGGGCGTTTCGCGTTCGCCGCCGCGGCCGCGGACTCCGCGGCAAGCACTGGCGATCCTGGCCAAACCTGCCCGGCCGCCCCGGCCAGCAACGTCGCGACAGCAGCGAGCGAAAGAAGCCGCCCGCCCCAACTCATTCTCGCGACCATGACGTACCTCCTCAAGAACGACTCGTTACAGTTGGGCATCCTGGTATCGTGAGCGGCAGGCCGCTAAGCGGAGTTTCGCGAAAAGGGGACAGGACCCTTTTGGGCGCGGCAAAAGGGTCCTGTCCCCTTTTCGCGCGCCGATATTGCCGCCGATCCGGAACTGGTGGCTAGTGCCGTGCCGCTGATTCCGGCGCGGCACGGTGCGGTTCCTGCCCCCTACTCGACGATGACAATCTCTTTGTCCCCGGTCAATCGGCCGTATTTGTTTTCGCCGATCAGCCACACCTGCACGAGGCCCGCATCCCGAATCAGGCCGGCGGGAACGGTCACTTGCTCACTGCGGCGGTCTTGCTCGGCAAGCCACACGTGGCAGCGGTGGTACGGCGGCTTGGGGTTCATGATCTGCACCGCCACGACGCTCAGGTTGCGGGCGGTGAACTTGATTTCCCACGATTTGTTCCGCGATGGCGCCTCGGCGGGCAGGCTGAAGTCGAGATCGCACACGGAAAACTCGCACGCCGGACTCAGGGAGCCGTCGCTCATCACGCAGTGCGCCGTGTAATCACCGCAGTCGGAAAACGAGCGTTCGATCACGCCCCTGCCGCGCACGGCGATCTGTTCGACCACCGTATCGCCCCGCTTGACGACGAGGGTTTGGACGCCCTGAGAGTCCCTGTCCATGACATTGAACTTGACGGCCTGGTCTTGGTAATAGGGGACCCAGTCTCCGCGGTCGAGCAGCAGAACGCGATTGATGGCGGGCGTCGCAGAATCCTCGGCGTAGTTGGGAAACAGGAACGATTCCGCCTTGTTGTGCCCGCGCCAGGCGTCAAAGTCGGTGATCCGATACAGTCTTCTGCCGCGCGATGAAATATGGGCATCGAAATCGGCCGTCTTGCGCAGGAGGGTGCGGGTGGTTGGCGGCCAGCTGTCCTCGACGCGGACGGCAGTCACCTTTTCACCGCTTCGCTCGACCGCCGTCACGATTTCCACGTGCGAACCGCCACCGGCCGTCGCAGGCGGCGTGTAGATAATATCGCCCGGCTCGGCGGCTTGAGCCGACTGCGGCTCGACGAGTACGACGCCGTTGCGGAACTCCGGGCCATGATGCGAGCTGCGATTGGGCAGCGCGCACTGCAAGGCATAGCTGGTGAACGTCGAGCAGACCTTGCCATAGTAGGTGGCGGCGTTGGAGACTTTGCCGGACAGGTTTTCGGTGTACAGGACGCTCTGGGGATTCTCGACGGCGGCCAAGAACGTCTTCAGGTAGATGTCGAAGCCGATGCACCGCCCCACCGTCTTGACGCTCGAATACGGAACTCCCGTGTACTCGGTTCCTGCCTCGAAATAGCCGCCGCGCCGGTTTGGCATTCCGTCGGCGACCGGCGTCCACTTCACGCGCGACATGATGCGCGCGTACTCGACCGCCTGCTCCTGCCACGCGCGAGGACCCTTTGTTGCCTCCTGGGCGAAAGAAGAACCCTGGAGGCAAACGGCAATCGCCAAGGATACGAGGAACCCATGAAACCAACACCGCTTCGTGATCACCAGTAGCTCTCCCTTCGTTCGTCAAACAAGCAATTCCAGCATTCTGGAATGCCTGCCGGTGGCGGTCAAGCGGTGGGCGCACGCCCGCGTGGCGCAGATCCGGTGCAAGGGACAGGCAATCACGGACACATGCCCTTTCGAGCCGGCTCTTCAATGGTCCGCTCCGGGACGCTACGCTAGTCGCCAAAGAACAAGCTGTGGTGCTTGACCCCTTGCCGCGGCTGAGCCATGGCGTCCGCCACGCGTTCCTTCCAGCGCAGGTAGTGGGGCGTCTGCTGGTGCTTGGTGAAATCGTCCTTGGTCTGGTACGCCTCGTACAGCAAGAACTGGGCGGGGTCGGCTTCGGCCTGCAAGACGTCGAAGCGGACGTTGCCCGGCTCTTGCCGCGTGTGGCGGGCGTTGTCCAGGGTGGCCTGGATAAAGGAGTCCACCTGGTCCGGTTTCACGTGTATCGTTACGCTGACGACGTACATCTGGGCTCTCCTTTACGGGGGGAAAACGACGGACGATCTTTCTTTTTTTCAACGATCCGATAGTAGGGCTAAGTTCGGCGAGGGTCTCCCGACCCCGCCGAAACGCCCGACCGTAGGTCTCCAACAGCGTGGCTCGATCCGAGACCGGCCACAGCGTGATTCTAGCCTTCTATCGGATCGTTGCTTTTTTTCCTACTGGACAGCCCCATTTCTGCCGGAACGAGGTTTTCCAGGGGCGGGAAGTCGGCGACCATTGTAAGGCAGACGGACGGACGTTATCCACCCGGAGCCGGCGGCAAAGCGGGGCATGGAGTCGGCAGGCGGTGCCCCAAAAGGCGGTGTCCGGCGTCCAAAACTCGGCTTTCGGAGGCACGGGGCGCGAGATTTTATTCCGCCTTGGCCCGTCGCCGGTCGCCCTGCGCCGCAGCCTTGGCCCGTTCTGGACGGCTTTTTCCCAGTTGGCAGGGCTTCGTTGCCGGCGATCTTGTTTTTTCCTCTCCCCCCTAACTTGAAGTCTAGCCTTGGTTCGCGTTACACTTTCTGATTGGGAGATTTGAATCAAGCGAAGTCATCGCTTTCATAAGAGGAACATCGTTATGCGGATCCTGGTCGGATGGGACGACATCGCCGAAGCCGAATTGATCGACACGTTTCTGAACGTCGATGAGAATACGGCGCAGGTTTTCACCGATGGCGAGGGCTTGGCGCAGGCGGCATCGAACGATTTGTTCGATGCCGTGCTGATGGACTTGACGTTCCCTTCGGAGACCGCGGCCTTCGAGTTGTTCGAGGGCGTCCGCCGCCGGCTGCCCAACGCTCCGGTCGTCGGTGCCTGGCGGCCCGGCGAAATCAGCCAGGTCGCCAAGTTCATCAAGAACGGATTGCACTCGTTCATCTCCCGCGATGACAACGGCGATTTCGTGTTCCTGCTGACTTCGATCATGGAAGCCGCCTACCTGACGGTCCAGGCGCAGCGGGCCCAGATCGTCGCGGAGAAGTTGCGGGAGGAGGTCGAGGCGGTGCGGCAGTTGCAGGAAGCGGTGCTGCCTCACGACCTGCCCATGCCCAAAGGCTACAAGATCGTCGCCCGCTACGAACCTTCACAGATTCGCGTGTTCGGCGAGCAGCCCGTGGTCATGGCCGGCGGCGATTATTACGACGTGTTCAATCTGGAAGGCAACCAGATCGTGATCGTCCTCGGGGATGCGGCCGGGCACGGCGTGAAAGCGTGCATGTCGATCATGACGATGCACACGCTGATCAGCATGATCCGCGACCGCCGCTTCGCCGATACGGCCGAATTCGTGACCGAAGTGAACCGCCGCTTGTGCAACAGCACGGTGGTCAGTGCCGACCAGGGCGGATTCATCACGCTGCTGTATTGTACGCTCGACCCCGTTACGCATCGCTTCGAGTGGACGTCGGCAGGCCATCCCATGCCCCTGCTGCAGGACCTCGCAACCAACGAAATCCACAAGCTGGGCAGCAAGGAGGAAGGCGGACTGCCCTTGATCATCGACGAGGATTGGGAGTACGAAAAGTGCGAAATGCAGGTCCCGCCGAATTGCCGCATCCTGCTGTACACCGATGGCCTGGACGAGGCTTTTCCCCAAGACGGCAAGGAAGAAGACCAATTCGGCGAGACGGGCATCATCCAAACGCTGAAAGACAGCATCCACCTGCCGCTGGCGGATACCTTGGAACGGCTGTTCCATGATTCGAACGAGGCCACCCGCGGCACGGGCCGGCACGACGACACCTCGGTCGTGCTGCTGGAGCGGCGGGACTAGGAGCCCGGCTCTTGCGCAAGAGCCGGGCCTGTCACGTGCTGCCGTCTTCACCCGTTCTCGAAGATCGCGTCACGGCAGCCGAGCTGCAACGACGGCGTCCGCGCGGGCCCTGAAATCGAACGCCAGATCGCGCGTTTCGCCGACGCGCACGCGCACCATCTGCGTGTCGCTCAATTCCTGGCCGTCGCGCGTCACGACTGCCCGCACTTCATAGGTGTAGCCGTAGCCGGGCCGCAGACCGTACGAGACGTACTGGCGCTGCGTGCCGGGCGTCTTGGTCAACATGCCGTTGACGTACACCCGCGCATCTTCCGGCACAACGACCGTCAGCAGCGCCGCGTCCCGCGGCAAGCTGCGGCTGGTGGTCGGCTTGGGAGCCGCGCCCGGCGCCGCCGGCAACGGCGGCAAGTCTACGTCGGGTGCGGGCGGCACTGCCTTGGGGGCGGGAGCAGGCGGCAACACGGACGCCGGTTCGGGGGCCGGGGCCGGCGGGGCGGCCTCGCCCGCTGCGGGCGGCGCCGGGGTCGGGGCCTCTTGCGGCTCGACCGCACCCTTGTCCTCCACAACGACCGCGCCACAACAACTGGACACGACGCCGTAGCAAGAACGATAACAGGGGTTCCAGCAAGAGTTGTACGGGCTCCAACACGAATTGCAGGGGCTCCAGCAAGAGTTGTACGGGCTCCAGCAGGAGGGATACCAGCAGGGGTTGCAGCACGACCAACCGCAACTCGTCACGCAGGGGCTGCAATACGAAGTGGTGTACACGCAGCCTGAGTAGCAGCCGTAGCTGTAGCAGCCACCGCGCCAGTGCCGCCAGCCAGCCTGGGCCGGGCTGGCCGACAACGTCAAACCGGCCACCGCCAGGGCGGCCACCAACAAACACCTTTTCCACATGGGCTGAAGCATTGGTCAAGTCCTCCGCAGTTACAAGAAGTCAAACACAGTATGGGACAAACCTAGCCAGAGTATTTTTGAGCATAACAATCTCTGCTGGTAAATCAAGCAGGCTGGGCAAATTGTCCCAGCAAGTTACAGATTCAGTTGCTGCGCGACGTACTCGTCCAGAAAATGGAACGCCCGGCGTTCCTGGTCGCCGGCCGTTTTTTCGACCAGCACGGCCAAACGGCGGAATTCGGCACAGACCTCTTGCGGCGGCATGAATTCCAGGCGGGTGGCCAGGATCGCGGCTTCCAGCACCGCGTGTTTGGCGCGGTTGAACCCAAAGAAGTCGCGAATGCGGCCTTTGGCCACCACGTCGCAGGCGATCGTGGTTCGCTGAGCCTGATCGTCCAGCGACGTGACCCGAAACTCGTACCAGCGGCAGGCCTCCGCGATCACCACGCCCGCCACCTTCTTGGCCTTGGCCAGCCGCGGCAGCGGATTCAACTGGTGGACCGCCGCCCGCGCCAGCATCTCGACGTCGTCCGTCACGTGCAGCACGCCCTGCCCCGCGCGTTTCAGGTTCGCATACGTGCGGGACGTTTGGTACGGGCGGAGCACAAATTGGCGCATCTGCGGATCAACCAGCGGCCCCATCGGCGAGATCTGGGGCGTGCCGTCGGCGTTGATGGTCGTCACGAGTGCTTCGAGAATCATGGCATGGTTCCTGCTGCCATTCATTATCTATTCCCGGCAGCACTTCGGGAACGGTTTCTCCGCAGCGCAGCAAGAATCTGGCCAGCAGGACATAGCCGCTGGGCGTCAGGATCGATTCCGGGTGGAATTGCAGGCCGATCAGCGGCAGTTCCCGGTGCCGGAGAGCCATCACCACGCCACTGGCCGTGCGAGCCGTGACGGCCAGGCACGGCGGCAAGCTGGCTTCGTCCACCACCAGCGAGTGGTAGCGACACGCCGGAAACGGATTCGGCAACCCGTCAAACAGGTCCCGCCCGTCGTGCAACACTTGGCTGATGCGCCCGTGCATCGGCTCCGGCGCCCGGACGATGCGCCCGCCCAACGCCGCTGCCAGGGTCTGATGCCCCAGGCAAACGCCCAACAGGGGAATCGTCGCGTGAAATCGCCGCACCAGTTCCAGCGAGCAGCCGGCTTCGTGCGGCGTACACGGGCCGGGCGAGAGCACGATCGCGCGGGGCTGCAGTTGCGGGATGTCGTCCAGGCCGATGGCGTCGTTCCGCACCACGACGGTCTCCTGCCCCAGCCGCCGGAAGTAACGGGCCAGGTTGTGGACGAAGCTGTCGTAGTTGTCGATCAGCAGAATCACCGCAACGCCTTGATCAGGCCCGTGGCCTTGTCCCAGGTTTCCTCGTATTCTGCCTGCGGTTTTGATTGGGCCACGATGCCGCCGCCCACCGGCAGCTGCCACCAGCCGCGGCCCGCCGTAATCGTCCTGATCAGAATACTCAGGTCCATCGCACCGTCAAAGCCCAAGTAGCCCAGGCAGCCGCAATACGGCCCCCGCGCCGTCGGCTCCAGCTCGGCAATAATCTCCATCGCCCGCACCTTGGGCGCTCCCGTGATCGAGCCGCCGGGGAAGGCGGCCCGCAACAGGTCCAAGGGCGCGCGGCCTGCGGCCAGGCGACCGCAAACCGCCGAGACCAAATGCTGGACGTACTGATAAACCTCCAGCCGGCACAACTGCGTGACGCGCACGCTGTCCGGCGTGCAGACGCGGGACAAGTCGTTGCGGAGCAAGTCGACGATCATCACGTTCTCCGCGCGGTCCTTCTCGCTGCTCAGCAATTCGTCGCCCGCGTACAAGTCCGATTCGGGGAACAGCGTCCGCCGCCGCGTGCCCTTGATGGGGCGCGTTTCGACCTGGCCCTGACGGACTTGCAAAAAGCGTTCGGGCGACGCGCTGACGATCTGAAACGTCCCCAAGTCGAAATAGCCCGCGAACGGGGCCGGGTTGCGCTGCCGGAGCCGCAGGTACAGCGACACGGAGTCGGTCTCGGCGGGATACAACAGCCGCTGGGCCAGATTGACTTGAAAGGCGTCGCCCGCGTAGATGTAGTCCACGACACGCTGGACGGCCAGCCGGTAGCCGTCGGCCGAGAAGTTGCTGGTCAGGCCGGCGATGCCGGAAACGGAGTGCTGCGGGGCGAGTTGGTCGGGCCGCACTGGCGGCGCGGACGGATTGGCAACCCGTCCTCCATGATCCGGCGCGTCGCGTCGGGCGGCCAGCGCCGCGCGAAACTGCGCCAGCCGCGTTGCGGCGCGCTGCCGCCGGGCGGCGGGCTCCCATTCCGGCAGCCCCTGCGAGATCAGCCACGCCCGTTGCGTGAGATGATCCCAGGCCAGCACGACGTCGTAGAAGCCCACGGCCAGCGCCGGCACGCCGAACTCGTCGAACCGAGGCCGTGGCAGCCGTTCCAAGCCGCGGTTCAGATCATAGCCGAACGCGCCCGCCGCCCCGCCTTGAAATGGCGGCAAATCGGGGACCGTCTGGGCCGTCAGCCCGGCCAGCCGCCGCTCCAGCGCGGCCAGGGCGTCGTCCTCACCAGCCGAGACTTCGAGCCAGTCGAACGGGTCCGCCGCCAGGAACGAGAACCGGCCCAGTCGCGGAGGCCGCAAGGCGCTGTCCAGAAACAGACAGTGAGGCAACCGGCTGAACGCCGCCAACGCGGCTTCCGCGTCCGGCGGCGGGTGCAGTTCCTCGATAACAGGGCAGAAGGCGGCCAACGGCGCGGTTCCTCAATACGGTGCGGATTAGGTCGGCGGCGCGACGTTCGGCAAGGACAACTCGTCCCGTGGCGTTGATGTGGGAACCGTTGCGTCCGGTTCAGCTGCTGGAGGATACACCTTTTCCAGCAGCACGGCAAGCGTCAGCCGCAGCCGTGTCCGGCTGGCGCGGCCCCGATCGGCGGCGATCTCCCAGCGATTCTACTGCGTCCTGCCTTGCGACGGCCAGGCGGACGCCCGCCGCGCCGGAAACGGGCAAAAAATCTGGCGTTTTTTCTTTCGCCTGGACACACCCTGTCCAAGCCGAGGATTATCATGCCGGCTGCTCAGGGGGACGATCATGGCTGAGCAGTCTACCCTCCTTCGTCAGTGGTCCATGCTGCGCGTGCTTGGCGCGCGCCACTTGGGCGTCACCGTCCGCTTGCTGGCCGACGAGTTGGAGGTGTGCGACAAGACGATTCGCCGCGACTTGGCCACCCTCCAGACGGCAGGCTTCCCGATCGAGGAGACCCGAGGCGACTTCGGCCGCAAGAGCTACCGCCTCGATCTCCGCCGCGGCGCGCCGAACCTGGCATTCACGCTGGACGAATCGTTGGCGCTGCACCTGGGGCGTCGCGCCTTGCTGCCGCTGGCCGGCACCGCGATCTGGGAGGCGGCACAGCGGGCGTTCGACAAGATCCGCTCGTCGTGGGGCGAAGAAGTTCTGAAATACCTGGACCGGATGAGCGGCGCGTTCCAGGAGACGGCGTTCGGCTGGACAGACTACGCCCGGCACGCCGCCACCTTGGAAACCCTGTTGGCCGGGATCGAGCAGCGGCGCGTGGTCTTCGTCACGTACCGTTCGCAGAATTCCACCGAGTCCGTGACGTATCCCATTCACCCGTACCGGCTGACGCGGCACCAGGGCTCGCGGTACGCCATCGGCTACAAGCCGGACGACGCGCAGGTCAAGACGTGGCGCGTGGACCGGATCGAAACGGCCAGACTGGACCCGATGCCGTTTGTGGTGCCCGCCGGCCTGGACTTGGACGCCCATTTCGCCGGCTCGTTCGGCATCTTTGACGGCGACCAGCAGCTGCACGTCCGCGTCCGCATCCACCCGCCGCTGGCCCGCTACGTCCAGGAAAAGCACTGGCATGCCAGCCAGCAATTCACCCCGCAGCCCGACGGCAGCGTGATCGTCGAATTCGACTTGTCCGGCACGGTTGAACTGACCGCCTGGCTCCTCAGCTTCGGCCGCCACGCCGAGGTCATCGAACCCGCCAGCCTGCGCGACCAGATCGTCGCCGAGTTACAGGGCACCTTGGCCGCGTACGGCGAGGCGTCAACCGCACCCCCACCCCAGGACGAACCACGAAAGCCACGAACCACACGAAAGCTGGCGAGGAAAGGATGAGGGGTGAAGGATGAAGGATGAAGGATGAAGGACGAAGGATGAAGGACGAAGGATGAGCGAAAACACCTTCGCCGCGGGGCTCGCCCCGGCGGTTCAACGGCTTCCGCACGACTCGCTCTGTACAGCGAGGCCAAATTCGGCGCAGCCTGTGCCGAATTTGCCGTCCCCGTCTGTCCCCCAGCTTGTAGTACCACTGCCGGCCGAAATTGTCCCACAGCCTGTGGGACAATTGGCCCGCGCCAATTCTGCCGCAGCCCGCGGCAGAATTCCCGCGCCCCCCGCCGCGCAGTCAGACAGCTGGCAGGAACATTGGGGCAGAAACACGAAACTCCCTTCCCGTCATCTTCCTGCCCCCATTTTCCTGCCAGCCCCGCTCGCCTGCGCCGCCCCCGGCACAAGCCAAAGCCCCCCCGCATTGACAATCAACCACGAACCACTGACAACTGACCACTGGCAACTGACCACCGACCACCGATCACCGACCAGGGAGCCCCGCCATGCCCGCCGTCGAACTAGCGTTTGCGTTACAGGCCACCGAGCCCATCCCGGCCAATCACGGCTATCACCTGTACGGCGCGTTGTCGCGGATCTTGCCACAATTGCACGACCCCAACGGCATCGCCGTCCACCCCATCCTCGGCAGGCAGATGGGCAACCGCCAGCTGCAATTGAATGACCGCAGCCGACTGGTGTTGCGAACCGATCTATCCAACACGTGCCACTGCAACTGAAGGCTTTCGCGATTACGTGTCTTGGGCTCCGGAGGCCGACGCGGCGCTAATGCACGGCGCGGCAGACTATGACCTCGTTGGCATGTTCGACAACAGCGATGTGCGCGGGGCACGTAGGTACGAAGTCGATGACCGGCTGTATGCCCTTGGGTTTTGGACGAAGAGAGTCTTTTCCGCAACTGTGGATCAGTTTCTCGCCTTCATGCAGCACGGCTACCGTGCCACGTGCATGCTGCCGGTCTTGGTGGACTCCGTGATCGTGATCGACGAGGTTCATAGCTTCGATGCGTCGATGTTCGCGGCGTTGAAGGATTTCTTGCGTGCTTTCGCCGTACCCGTTTTATGCATGACGGCGTCGCTGTCCGAACAGCGGCGGTTGGACTTGACGGACGATTGCAGGCTGACGCCGTATTGTGACAAGCCCGGTGAATTGCGAGCGATCGCCGATGCGAAACGGTATCGCGTCACGGTCCTGAAAGAAACGTCAATCGAGGTCGTCGAGGAACGGGTCGAGAAAGCCCTGGTGGAGGGTCGCCGAGTATTGTGGGTCGTCAATCAGGTACGGCGTGCGCAAGAGATCTTCTTGCGTTTCGCAAAGGACTTTCCTTCGGAGGAACTAGTCACGCGGCACGGCGCCCCGCTAATCTGTTACCACAGCCGTTTTCGGCTTAATGATCGCCGCGAGCGGCATCAGGTTGCGGTGCGAACGTTTCCCGTCCGGACGCCGACAGATCCCCGTTCCCCCGCCTTGGCGATCACAACGCAAGTTTGCGAGATGAGCCTAGACATGGATGCCGACGTGCTCGTGACGGAAATCGCGCCCGTGACGGCGATGATTCAACGCATGGGTCGCTGCAACCGTTTTCGCGATGCCCGTCCAGATGCGGGCGAGGTCATCATCTATCCGCCAGACAATCCAAGGCCCTACGATCAGACGGACTTAGCCGGTGTCACCGAATTCCTGGACAGCCTCAGCCATTCGGGGACCGTGTCGCAGTCCATGCTGGAGGTCTTTCTAGCCGAACTGCCAATTCCCGCGGACTTGCCGGTGGACACCGAGTTCTTGAAGAGTGGTCCCTTCGCCGATGGTCGCGAGGCCGCGTTCCGCGATCTCGATGACTTCACCGTGCGGGGAATCCTGGACACGGATGTTCAATCGTTCCTGGACCTAGTCCGGCATCGGAAACCGGCGGACGGACTGGTCGTTCCCGTGCCTCGCAGTTTGGCGCGAAATCAGATGTCCCTCACCGAACGCCCAGCGCAGTTTTCCAGGAACTTGACGATCGTCTCGGCCAGCCACTACGACCCGGCGATCGGCTTGTGTGACGAGCCCATACGAGAAATCAGACTCCGAAAGCAAAGGGACGCTAATGGCTAAGGCAGTAAAAACCAAACGAGAAACCGAGTGCCTTACACTCGCCTACGATTTGTCATCACTCCCTTCGGCACAGCACAAGGCCGGGTTGGCAGAATTGATACTTCAAATCCGGTCGATGGAAAGCCGACACCGCGAGTTCTCGGGCAAAGCTGTGCCCAAGATCTTGGAGCTGACAGCCGTGTCGGCGACGATCGAACTGACGGAAGACTCGACCCAGACGCTGTTCGACGACCTCTACGCAGCTCGCATCGGGGAGGCGAAATCATCCAGCAAGTGGCCTGGAGATGCCAAGCCAAAACGGATCGACCACGAGGATCCGGCCGCTTCGGACACGGGGAAGAAGACGCAGAAGTGGTTCGTATACGATGTCGTCCAACCCAATTCGCCTGTGCTGCGGCAGCTTCTTCGTGACCCGAAAGGCGATGGTCCTTGGATGAAATTGTGGCGCGAGATGCTCTGGGCGATTCCGCGCGCCCAGCCGAAAGCGAGGGAGCCCTACAACAAAGTCGCTGGTAGTCAGCCGTGCCCTGAAGCGGCGAAGGTCTGGAAGGAGTTGATTCTTTTTAGGGGTTTTGCGGCTATCGGTAAAGATGGAAAAAACAGAAAAACCCGTTCTTGCGGTTGCTGGGGAATCGGAAGGGCCAGAAAAGCGATGTTGCACTAAATCGCGTGGACGGAGATCATAGTCGCACGAAGCATTGCAGCTTTGCCCAGATGTGCCAGCGGCCGGCTGCAGCAGGAATCCCGACGCCGTTCCGGCATCCGCGAAATCCCAGCAAGGAGGTGTGAATATGTCGACACCGCGATTGCCCTTCTTTCTCAGCATGGTATTGACTTCGATTCTTCCATTGCAGCTCGGCTGCAGTTCCGGCGAGGGCAATCCGTCGGCGGCCAGCATGGTGGCTCCGGGCTCGTCGTCCGGTTCCAATTCCGAAGCTGAGCCCCGATCGGCCGTTACGGAGCCGGTGCAGGTCCGCGCCAGCAAGGCGTCCAGCGACACACCGGCCCAGTCGCCGCAGCGCGCCCGCCCGCCCGAAGTCTTGCTAAAAACTTCAGACGGCGACATCCGTCTGAGGCTGGATGCGGAAAAGGCTCCGCAGACCGTCGATAATTTCCTCTCGAACTACGTTAGCCGAGGCTTTTATGACGGCACTGTATTTCATTATGTGGAAAAAGGCTTCATGCTGGCCGGTGGCGGCTACACGGCGGATCTTCAGCCGAAAGAGACTCGCGCGTTCATCAGAAGCGAGGCGAACAACGGTCTGAAGAACAAGCGAGGTACGATCGCCATGGTCCGGCAGCCTGATCATGCGGACAGCGCTACCTCTCAGTTCTTCATCAATCTGGCTGACAACCCTGGTTTGAATCACGGCCAGACCGAAGGGGCGGACAAGGACGGATACTGCGTCTTCGGCGAGGTGGTGGAAGGCATGGACGTCGTCGATCGGATCGCAGAAGTTCCGGTCACCGACCGCGGCGTTTTCCCCAAGACCCCCGTCACGCCGGTGGTTATTGAGTCGGCTGAGTGGATTCGTTGAGCACCCGCTTCGTCGCCCCAGGGGGGATTGCCGTCCTGGGGTGGGTTCTAACGGCGACGGGCCCTTTCAAAGTTTGCGTGCTAGCAGCCCTTGCAAGAATCGCGATCGGCGTTAGACTAAATGGCACTTCTCACGTTCAGGAGGCTCAAGCGATTCTGGGTGGCAGCAGGAGGTAGGGCCATGTCAACTCCGATCTTTTTCGTCCAGCAATGTCCCACGTGCGGCCGACGACTTCGCGTCTGTGTGGAGTACCTGGGAAAAAAGATCCAGTGCCGCCATTGTCGCGGGACGCTGGTGGCGCGCGATCCGGAAGACGATCTTTCCTGGGAAGACGCACCGTCGCCGTTGACGGGCCGCGTTGAAGAGTTGCTCGGGGTATCAGGCGTTTCGGGGGCCGCGCGGCACGGTTGAATCGTGCGGGATGCCGCTGCCCATTCGGCTCGGACCACACAGCCCGTGGTCGAGAAAGCTCTTCGTGATTGCCGCGAACACTGGCTGCTGCCGATCGAATTCGCGACTTTCCGCTTGGCAGGTCAGCAGACAGGTGCGCGAGCCCACCCAGAAGCAACGGATGCGCGAAGTGACCAGAAAATCTAAACAGAAGAAATCCAGGTCGTAGCCCGTCGCGGCGACGGTCCACAGGTCCTCGGTCACGGCTTTGGACTCGATGTCCGCGTAGACCTCTTTCATCGCCTGCAGAACCTCCTTGGTTAACCGCGTGGGGCTCATTCGCGACGGGTAGAGTTGCAGTTCCCAGTAGGCTCCGCTAGGACTCTGGACGGAGACGCTGCGGGGCCACTCATCCAGTTGCTCGTCGGTGACGGCCCAGTTGTCAGGGTACAAAAAACGGATCCCGAAATTCTCGTAACTTGCGGACATCGTGATTGCTCCTTGCCGAGCGGCGTCCCCATGCTAGCGGTTATTGCCGATGGTCGCCAATCCGTTCTTGCTGAATTTTTGAACTTTTGGTAGCCTCCTGTGCCTCGTCGGCCCGGATTTGCCGTCTGATCCTGTCCCACTGGCCCGGCAAACGCCGATGAATTCATTGATGATTCGCACCCGTCATGCTCCGTGCTGCTGCGCAGGCCATCGCCGAAGCGATCGGTGCGGCCCAGGGGCCGCCTGGTCCCCTTGGGCAGCGTCCCTGATACTCCTTGTCCTGGCGCTCAGCGGCTGCGCCTCGCTGGCTCGCAGCAGGACGGACCAAAGCGTGGTTTCCGCGCGGCAATTGTCGTTGCGAGGAATCAACGCGGCTCAGCAGGGCCAGTTGCCCGAAGCCAAGACTTTCCTGAGTCAAGCTTGCGAGATGTGCCCGCTGGACGAGAGAATCCGGTACCATTACGCGGAGACGCTGTGGCAGTTGGGCTCCCACACGCAGGCCGTGGCCCACATGGAAGAAGCCGTTCGACTGTCGGGAGGAAACGCGGATTTGTTGGTTCGGCTGGGAGACATGTATCTGGCGGGCGGCGACCTGAAGCGGGCTGCCGAGCAGGCCGACGCCGCGATCCGGGCCGATCGACAACTGGCATCGGCTTGGGCTTTGCGAGGCGACGTGCTGCGGGAATTGGGAAACCATGACGAGGCGTTGGCCAGTTACCATCGCGCGATGAGTTATCAGTCGCATTACCCTGGGGTCCAGCTGGCCACCGCCGATATCTACGTTCGCCAAGGACGGCACGCTCGGGCCCTGGCCACGCTGCGGACTCTGGCGGATGGTTACCCCAGCGGCGAGATCCCCCAGCAGGTGCTTGTAATGCAGGGTCTGGCGCTCAGGGGGTTGGGCCGATACGAGGCCGCCGCGGAAGCACTGGCCTTGGCGACGAAGCAGGCTCCCCCGACCACGGAAATCCTGGCCCACTTGGCCGAAACACAATGGTTGGCAGGGGACGCTGCCAATGCTCGCCTGACACTGCAGAACGCTCTTAGTCAGTCAACGCAAGAGCCAATGGCAGAACCGCTTACGTCGCATCTGCTGACGTTGCAGCGAAAACTGACCGGAGACATGCGACTTTAGCCAGGATCCTCGGACGAGGGATGAAGGATTTGACACGCGGATTGACGTGACCTACCTTCCTTTGAGCGGGGGGTGATCGGCCCTCGATGACGGCCTGTTGTCAAGGAATGGAGAGCATGTCCACCGCCTTCGAATCATTTGTAGATCGACGCAGTCCCTGCAAGCCGGCACGTGCCGACCTTGGGGAACGCCGACAGTTCGCCAACAGCCATGTCGATCTGTCCCCTGAAGCGCGGCAACTGGCCAACGCCATTGATCGCTACAAACTGCGTCATCGCCGCCGTTACATTGACTACGAAGAGGTTTTGGCCGTGATCAAGGCCTTGGGATACCGCCAAACGGAACCGACGACGGAATCGAGAGCGCCGTCTTGACGTCATGCTCCCCGTCGGGAAGCAGATTCGCGCTGCGGCCCAGAGGGCCACGTCTTCCGCCCCCTCGACACGCAAGTTATCCGCTCGATCCACCTGCCAGCCTGCTGATGTGCTCCCGTGTCACCGGCGCAATCACGCCGCGCTGCGTGATGATCCCGGTGATGTATTGCGCTGGCGTGACGTCGAAGGCGGGATTGTAGACGTCGATGCCGTCGGGCGCGATTCGCCTCCCCAAGCCGTGCGTGATCTCGGCGGCTGAACGTTGTTCGATCGGGATGCCGTCGCCGCTGTCCAGGCTCATGTCAAACGTGCTCAGCGGGGCGGCCACGTAGAAGGGAATCTGATGAGATCGGGCCAAGACCGCCAGCGAGTACGTGCCGATCTTGTTGGCCGTGTCACCGTTGGCCGCGATGCGGTCAGCCCCGGTGATCACGAATTGGACGCGGCCTTCGCGCATGACCTGCGCCGCCATCGAGTCGCAAATCAGCGTGGCCGGGATGTGACGCTGAACTAATTCCCAAGCCGTCAGCCGCGCTCCCTGCAGCAGGGGCCGCGTTTCGTCCACAAACACGTGCAGTCGTTTTCCTTGATCCTGGGCGGTGAACAAGACCGACAGGGCCGTGCCGTATTCGGAAGCCACCAAGCCGCCGGCATTGCAGTGAGTCAGGACCCCGGCGCCGTCCGGCAACAACTCGGCGCCGTGCCGTCCGATGGCGTGACACGTCGCCCGGTCCTCGTCGTACAGGGATTCGGCTTCCGCCAGCAGAGCGTCATGGAGTCGGGCGGCCCCGTGCTCGGAATGGTTCTTCTCCACCGCGATTCTCATCCGCTCCAGGGCCCAGAACAGGTTGACCGCCGTGGGCCGGCTGCTGGCCAGAAAGCTGGATACTTCCTGGAACCGTGCCAGGAAATTTGCCTCGTCGCCGTCGCGTACCGATTGCAGCCCCAGACAGACACCGTAGGCGGCCGCCAGACCAATGGCCGGCGCGCCCCGGACTCGCAACTCGCGAATCGCTTGCCAGACGGTCTCCACGTCATGGCACTCCAACTCCACGAGTTGCATCGGCAATTGGGTCTGGTCGATCAAGACCAGGTAACCACCAGCGCCCCCAACCCAACGCAGGGCCTCGTACTTTTCCGGCCGAGGCATACTCTCGCTCCCTGTGCGACTCGTAGAACGGGATTGATCCCGTTTCGAACGGAATGGACTCCGTTCCAGTTTCGTTGCGCCCGCAGGCCGTGTCAGGAGCCCCGCAGCCGCTGCTGCAACTCGGCATCCTTCGCGGCCATTTTGGCTGCCAAGTGCTGTTTGAATTCGGCGAGTTGCGCTTGCAGACCCTCGTCGGCGGTGGCCAGGATCTGGACGGCGAACAGGCCCGCATTGCGCGGTCCGCCCATCCCGACCGCCACACAGGCGACGGGCACATCGCCGGGCATCTGCACGGTCGACAGCAACGAATCCAGCCCGCCCAGTTCCGGTGTCGGCACGGGCAGGCCGATGACGGGCAGCGTCGTGTGCGCGGCGACGACGCCCGCCAGGTGGGCCGCCCCGCCCGCTGCAGCGATGATCACCTTCAAGCCGCGCTGGCCGGCGGTGGCGGCGTAGTCCGCGACCACGTGCGGTGTCCGGTGAGCGCTCATCACTCGGACCTCGTAAGCAACCCCGAATTCGGCCAGCGCTTCGGCCGCCTTCTGGATCTTCGGCCAATCGCTGTCACTCCCCATCAAGATGCCCACTGCGGGCTGGCGCTGCTCGGCCATGCCGGTTCCCTTTCAATTGGTGGAACGGAATTCATTCCGTTCCGAGCGGTCCGAACGGAATGAATTCCGTTCCACTTCGATTGTGGCCCCGCCCGCGTCGGGGCTCCTTCTGCCACCAAGCTTCTCTTCTGCCGCACTGCTCCGGTAGTACACCGGATTCAGGGTCCACAAATTGTGACGTTTTCCGGACTGGTATTCAAGATAGGCCACGCGCCCCACCGTGGCCGCCTGCGGCGTCCAGCACGCGGCATCGACCACGACGGCGGTGCTGGGAAGCCGATCCTGGAGCCGGGCCAGCCCCGGCCCGGTGACCGCCAGGTCCGGCGTCAGGCCCGCCAGCCAATCGGCAATGTCCACGATCCGCGTTTCTGAAACCTCCATCAGTTGATCGCCCGCGCGCTGGAAATCGGCAACAAACAGTTGCTGGCGCTGAGCATCCAGCACGGCGCAAAGACGTGGCCCCGCGTCCGGCGTCTGCCAGGCGATGACCTTCAGCGTGTTGACCGCAAACACCTCGGCTCCGACCGCATAGGCCAGCGTTTTGGCGGCGGTCACCCCCACGCGCAGGCCGGTAAAAGATCCCGGACCTTGTGTTACGGCCACCAATTGCACGTCCTGCGGACGCCATCCGACACTGCGCAACTGCTGTTGGACGGCCGGCGCAAAGACTTGCGCGGTCCGCCGCTGGCGGTCCAAACGCGTTTGGCCGAGCACGCGATCGCCTTCCAGGGCGGCTACCGAGGCGTCCAGCGTGGATGTCTCCAGCGCGAGAATCCGCAGGGGCATGGAGATTATTTCCTTTCCAAGGTCACGGCGGCCAGCACAGGGGCGGCGGGAGTCCCCAAATCCCGGAAGACGACCTCCGCCACCGGCACGTCACGCAACGTCACGGCCAGCACGTTCAAGTGCCACGGCTCGCCGCGCAGCCCGGCTTGCACTTCATCCGCCTCCGGCCCGGCGGTCCATTCGTCGATCGTGCGGCCCGTAATCAAGGGAACGGTCTGCCGCTGACCGTCCGCGTAGACCACCTCATACTCCGCCACCGCGCCCCAGGGCCCCGTGCCGGGATCCTGCGAAGACCAGCCGTGGACGTTGCCCAGGAAAAACAGCCGCTTGCCGGCCGCCCCCACCGGGATCTTGACCTCCGTGGGCCAGGCGATGGCTTGAGGGCCGCGAGGCGAGTGCAGAACGACGAAGGCACGCGCTTGGTTCTGAGCGGGATCGATGATCTGGAACGGGACGCCCGCCGCCGTCTGTTTCCCCGTCCCCAGCCCCGTGAACAGGAACTTGCCCGGATTCGGCACGCCGAACGGCGCCGCAAAGGGATCGGTATTGGCCATCGACTCCAGCGAAAGAAACGTGCAGCGAGCCGGATCGGGACGCTCGGCCAGCGGTAGAGGAACCAAGCCCGGAATCGGCTTGGCCGCCGCCCCGGCGGTCTGCCGATACAACTCGACCACCGCCGGAAAGTCCCAGGGTTTCTTCTGGTCGCTGCGGACAACCAGATCCACGCCGCTGAGCGCTCCCACTAACGGCCGAGACGCGGGCAGATACATGACGATTCGCTTCGGCCTCTGCCGCTTCGGCGGCGTCAGCTGGACGGTTACGCCCTCGGCGGTCCCGCAGACGGTCAAGCTGACCTCGCCAAAGTGGGTCGGCGCACGGAGGACCTTGATCGTCTGTCCCTCGGCAAGCCACCCGTCGGGCACGGCCGCCAGCAAGTGCAATTCGTCGCCCTGCTCGTCGACCAGCATGTGGCGCAGCAGCAGGGCATAGTTCGACGCGCCGGTTACGTGCGGGATGGTATTGCTCCAGGCGAACCGGCGGGCCGGGAAGATGCCTTCGGGAAATGCGTGCGCGGCGGTGGAGTGCAGCAAGTACCAGAAGAAATCCTCGACCACTTGTTCGTGCTCGCCGCGGCGCAGCGAAGCCATCGTGGTGTAGGCCGACATGTAGGGATGAATCGCGGGGCTCCCCCCCAGCCATTGGATCGTGCCCTCGATGAATCCGCCCCCGTGGACGCGCCGCGCGTGATCGATCGTGGCGACGACCCGCGGATCGTCGGCCGCAAAGATGGGGGTGGGCCAGAGCGTCTCCGTGTTGCCCCAGTGCGTGCCGGCCTGTTCCCAACTGGGCGGGAAATGCGGCAGTCCGCTACGGCGGCACGCGGCATCGATCGCCGCTCGGAATTCGGCGGCCTCGTCGCGCAGCTGCTGCGCCTCGTCAGCACGGCCGAGTTGCTCGGCGGCATCCGCCACGCAGAGCAGGCCGCGCAGGTTCCAGAAATCGTAACCCAGGATGTGATGCTTGCCGTCCCACAGGAACTCGCCGTCGGCCGGCGCCGCCGGCAGCAGACCCGTGAAAGGCGAATCGGCCGGCGCCTCGCGGCGGGCCTGCGAAATCCAATCGGCCGCGCGGCGCATTGCGGGATAGGCCTGCTGGAGCCACGCCCGATCGCCCGTGATTCGAGCATACTGCCACAGCACCCACAAGGCTTGACCGTTGGCGTCGAACTGCTTGGCCTGCGTCTCGAAGCGGCCGTCCGGCCGTTGTTGACGAAGGTAACGATCGACCGCCTTGGCCGACGCGTCCCACAGGCCGGCCTCTTCCAGTTCCATGATCTGGTAGCCGCCGTCGCGGATGTAGAACTGGTCATAGAAGCCTTCGCCGCCGCGCAACTCGCCGCGATCGTTGGCGATCAGCTGGCAGACGTGGGCAGCCAGCAGCGCCTCCGTGGACTTGCGACAGGGCACCTCGATCCGGGCGGCCCCGTCCAGCAGCCCGCCCCAGTACTGGACCGTACGCTCCAGCCACAACTCGGCGCTCTCGCCAGCCAGTGCTGCGGCCTCCGCGGGCGTCTCGCCCTTTCCCGCAGCCTCGAAAGGCAGACGCGCCACGTGCTCTTGCGTCTGGCCGGGCTGCAGCGGAAAACAGAACGAATCGGTGGTCTGGTCGGCTCCTGCCGCGTGTACGATCACGTCCCATTTGGCTTCGGCCGTTTCTTTCCCCGTGTTGGTCGCCCGGCAGGTGATCCAATTCAAGTAGTTCTCTGTTTCGACCGGCCAGTCGAACGCTTTCCGCCAGTCCGACACGGCCGGCAGGGGCGTGGCCCAGAGCCGGAAATCGTAGCGCACGTCTCCGTCGTGAGCGGTCAGCAGAATGACGGGCAGCCAGCCGTCGAGGAGCGTTTTCACCTGCTGTCGGCTGAGCGGACTCAACCCCCTTCCGAAGCGGATCTGCGCTTCGCGTCCGGCCGCCAACAGCAACCGGTTGTCGGGCGTGATGCGGGTGCCGTGAGCGTAGTCCTTCAGCCCGATCACGTTCCAGGAATTGCGGAAGTAGTCGAACGGCTCGTCGGCCGCCGGCGCAGCGGCGGGGGCGAGGAGAGCCAGAACCGCCGGCGCCCAGACGCGCCAGCACTTGATCTTACGAGTGGATAACATGTAGCACGGTCCTCCAACCAACAGCGTGACTAGCGCCCACGATACGCATGGCTTCGAACTGCCGTTGCCAGATTTCTTGTCTTGCTGCGCGCATTTTGGAGTGCGGCGCCTTGTCGCCGCTTGGGCTCGGTCGCGACGCGACGACCGCCGCTTTCGGTTCCGCTGCCTTGCTGCGGTCTTTTGAACCCAATCCGCCAGCACGCTCCAGACCGGCGGCCAAAGCGGTGACAAGGCACCGCACTGCAAAACTTGGGATCGAGGCCGCGATCCGCAAGTCATCGCGTCAAGCTCTCCCAAGCCCCGATCAACAGGCTCGCCGCCCGGTCGATTTCTTCTTCGGAGGTGAACCAGCCCACGCTGATTCGCACCGTTCCCCGCGCCTCGTCGGGATCCAGACGCATGGCGGCCAGGGTCGGCGACATCCCCGGAGTGCCGCTGTGGCAGGCCGAGCCCGTCGAGACGCACATTTCGGGCAGCCGCGCGAGCATGTCGCGGGCCGCCACGTCCGGAAAATTGACGCTCAGCGTGTTCGGCAGTCGCGGCGCCTTCCGGCCGTTGACGGTCAACTTCTCACCGATCGCTTCGGACAGTTGTTCCAGCAAGCGATCCCGCAGCATTTCCAGTCTCCGGGCGGATTCTTCCAGGCTGCGGAAGGCCAGCATGGAGGCCTGCCCCAGCCCGACGATCGAGGCCACGTTCTCGGTTCCCGGACGAAGGCCGGATTCATGCCCCGCGCCGTGCAGGACGGGCTCCAGGCGGACGCCGCGGCGCACGTACAAGGCGCCGATGCCTTTCGGCGCATACAGCTTGTGGCCCGCCACGCTCAGCAGGTCCACACCCAACTCGTCCACCAAAGCCCCGATCTTGCCCACCGTCTGCGCGGCGTCGGTGTGCAGCAGGACACGGTGCTCGCGACAGATTTCCGACATCTCCCGCAACGGCTGAATCACGCCCGTCTCGTTGTTGGCGTGCATGATGCTCACCAGTCGCGTGTCCGGACGCAGGGCCGCTTCGACCCTGGCCGGACTAACTACTCCTCGCGAGTCGCACTCGACGACGGTGAGGTCAAAGCCGAGCCGTTCCAGGTACTTCGCGGGTTCCACGACCGCCGGGTGCTCGATGGCCGAGATGATCAGGTGCCCGGCCAGGCCCGGCACACCCTGCAGCATCGTGCCGCAGATGGCCAAATTGTTGCTTTCCGTGCCCCCGGACGTGAACACGATTTCGTCCCGATCCGCCCCCAGCAGGACGGCCACCTTGCCCCGCGCGTCCTCGATCGCTTCCCGGCAGGCGTGCCCCAGACCATAGTCGCTGGACGGATTCCCGTAATGTTCCGTGAAGAAAGGCTGCATCGCCTCGAAGACGCTGGGCGCCACGGGCGTGGTCGCGTTGTAGTCCAAATAGATGATGCGCATGTCAAGGAGTCTGGAACGGCCGATGACAGGAACCCGGATGCGCGCACGCCGCGCGCACGCTCCAGCCTTAGACTCTAACAGGATCTTCACGCCAGTGAAAGTAGTCCGGCCGCGTTTGCGTCTTCGTAGGTTGGGACGCTGTCCCGACCGGGTCGGGTCGCAGACCCAAGCTACTTGGGTTGCAGCCAACGGCCGGGTTATGCCTTGTCGGGGCTGAGGGGCTGCAAGGTCAGCAACTGC
>CAYPGE010000033.1:0-34849 GCA_964409865.1 uncultured Pirellulaceae bacterium | reverse complement strand
CCCAAGTGATGTTCCTGCAGCATTTCGCTAGCACCTGTCTCCGCTGCTGCTGTCCGGCCTGACCGGACGCACATCACTTCCTCACGCACTGTGTCCTCCGTCCACCGTTGGCCCCCGTGACCGGGGCGTTTTCCGGGGAGTCTTCGCCATGGCATCCGATTTTCGACTCAAAGAACACCTGCCCGCCCTGACCGACGAAATCGTCGAGACCTATGCCACGGTCGGCTCGATCAATCACCTGGGGCATTGCCCGTTGCCCAAGTACGAAGAAGTCGTGGCGGCGATCCAGGATTTGAAGGACATCCTGTACCCCGGCTATCGGCGTCGTGAGGGGCTGCACATCGGCAACGTCACCTACCACGTCGGCGACCTGATCGACGGCCTGCACGACACGCTGACGACCCAGATTGCCCGCGCCTTGCAGCACGAAGCCCGCGTGGAACGGGGCATCGACCCGTGCACGGACAAAGCGGACTACGCGGCCCAGGGCCAGCGCATCGCCATCGCCTTCTTGCAGCAGATTCCCGAACTGCGGCGGCAACTGGCGCTGGACGTCCAAGCCGCCTATGACGGCGATCCGGCCTGCAAGAACCTGGATGAGGTGATCCTCTGCTACCCCGGACTGGAAGCCGTGACCGTCTATCGCCTGGCTCACGAACTGCACGTCCTGGGCGTCCCCTTCATTCCACGGATGATGACGGAGTGGACTCACAACGTGACGGGGATCGACATCCACCCCGGAGCGAAGATCGGCCATCATTTTTTCATCGACCACGGCACGGGCGTGGTCGTGGGCGAAACGTGCGACATCGGCAATCACGTCAAGCTGTATCAAGGCGTCACGCTGGGCGCCCTCAGCTTTCCCACCGACGCCAACGGCAAGCTGATCCGCAACATGAAACGTCATCCGACCCTGGAAGACCGCGTGGTGATCTACGCCAGCGCGACGATCCTGGGCGGCCAGACCGTGATCGGCCACGACAGCGTCATCGGCTCCAGCGTCTGGCTGACGGAGAGCGTCGAGCCCTTTACCACGGTGACCATCGAGAAACCGAGTCTCCGCCGCCGGAAACTGTCGTCCGAGCCCACCACCGGTGCGGGGATGGAAACCTGAGCGGTCGGCCCTTCCGGCCGCTCGCAGTGACCGTTTCTTGCCAAATTCGTGCTTTTCGTGGCAATTCTGCGCCGCGCGTTGGCTCGCTACGGGATCGCCCCGCTGCTATAGTAGTAGCGTGACGGAACTCAAGGGGCTGTATCACTCGCCAACAGAAAGGTCGTCGCATGGCCACGGGCGTGTTGTCACGGTATCTGGATCCCGAGGTGCTGAGTGCGGTTGCCGACCGGCACTTCGAGCCGCGGGGGTTGGTGATCGGCAACCTGGCCGGCGCCCATAAATCGCCGCTGTCCGGGTTTGCTGTCGAATTCGCCGGCCACCGCGAGTACGCGCCGGGCGACGATCCCAAACACATCGACTGGCGCGTCTACTTCAATCGCGACAAGTTCTTCGTCAAACAGTACGAGTTGGAGACGAATTTCGTCTGCCACTTGCTGCTGGACATCAGCGCGTCGATGCGCTATGGCGAAGGCCGACAGCAGAAGCTCCTGTACGCGGCGCAGATGGCCACGACGCTGGGTTATTCCATCGTGCGGCAGAGCGACAAGGTGTCGTTGGCCACGTTCGACACGCACGTGCGGGGCTTCGTGACGCCCAGCAATTCGATGGATCAGGTCGTGCGGATAACGCAGCATCTGGACGAAGTGGAGCCCGTCGAGAAGACCGAGATGGCCACCTGCCTGACCGAGTTGGCGCAACGCATGGGCCGCCGCGAAATCGTGGTGGTCTTCAGCGATTTCTTCACCGACCTGGGCCACATCGAGTCGGCGATCCAGCGCCTGCGGTACAACAAGCACGAGGTGGTGCTGATCCAGGTCTTGCACCACGACGAGTTGAGCTTCCAATTCGACCAGATGACCAAGTTCATCGGGCTGGAAATCCCCGAAGAACTGCTGGCCCAGCCCGATGATCTGCGGCGGGCCTACCTGCAGGCGCTGAACCGTTTCAACGCGCAGCTCGAGGAACTCGCTCAACGAAACGTCTGCGAGCGGGTGTTGGTGGACACCAGCCAGCCCCTGGTCGATGTGTTCGCCGACTATCTGAACCGCCGCAGTCGCATGCGCCGGGTGCGGTGAGTTTGCCAACGAGAAGGAACCCGGACAGTGGAACACCTACGAGATCACCTTCGACCAGGGCCGGCTCACCGTGATGGTCAACGGCGAGAAGGTCAACGAAGCCACCGACTGCGACGTGACCGCGGGGGCCATCGGGCTGCAGTCCGAAGGCGGCGAGATCCACTTTCGGTCCAACCACGTGACCGAACTGCCTTAACGCGGCCTGCGGCCGAAACCGGGTCTTGGAGTGCGGTGCCTTGTCACCGCTTCGGTCGGCAGCCTGAAGCATGGCGGCTGATTGGGTTCAGAAGCTACGGATCGGCGAATCAATAACTGTCCAGTTCTTGTTGGCGATCATCACGCGGAGCGTGATGGCTACTTTGAAATCGCGACAGTGATTGATTCGCCGATCCTACCGCAAGACATCGGAACCCAAAGTGGCGGTCGTTGCGTCGCGGGCCAGCCCAAGCGGCGACAAGGCGCCGCACTCCAAGAGCATCCGACGAACCGAAACGCAACGGGGATTCGAACATGAAACGTTGGGCAGTTTTGCTTTGTCTCCTCGCGATCGCACCGTTCGGTTCGGCTGCGGAGATTCTGTTCACTTCCGGGCCGCAGGAAATCGCGGGGCAACGCTACTACTGGCTGGCCGAATGGAAGCTGGAGGTCACGCTGCCGGAGGATGTCGCGGCGGACGATCGGCTGGAGGTGCTGTTCGGCACGAAGGGACCGCTCAAGCGAACGATGGGGTTTGAGTACGACGGGCGATCCGGCTCATTCTCCGATGTCCGGCAGCAGGTCTTCGAGTGGATCGAACTGCCGCTGGGAGAACTTGTCGGGGGAAAGAAGGTCACCCTGTTCGGCCAAGGTGACGGCCCGGTCGCGTTTCTGGCTGGAATCCGTGTTACCGGCCGTTCGGCCGGAGAGTTGCAGGTGACGCCGGTTCGCACCCGCGTCGTTTCCTCCGGCGGCAGCCAGGCGGCCACGTGGGCGGAGTTGCCCGGATTCGACATGAACGACGAGAACCGGCCGCTCTGGGAGCCGGCCCCCAAGGAGCCGGACTGGGATCGTGCCCAACGTTCGGCACAATACGCCGGGATCGCGCTCAGCAAGGTCCAACGCTGGCTGCACGAATGCTGCCTGCCGATCCGCGACGCGCGCTCCGGACTGTTTCGGCCGACGGGCGCGGAATGGAACTACCGGGACACGGCGGCCGATTGCTATCCGTTCTATGTCTGGGCGGCCTGGTTCACGGACCTGCAAGTGCTGGACACAGTGATGGTCGACGCGCTCCAGGCCGAACGGCGGCTGTGCAATCACCTGGACCGGATTCCCGTCAGCTACGACATAGACGCCGGCCGCAAAATCGAGATGGATTTCGACGCGATGGTCTTCGGCGCCAGCGAGTACGCCAAGGACGGCCTGGTCCCGATCGTCGAGATCACGGGCCGTGACCGCCCGTGGTTTCAGCGGATGCGGGAGATCGTCGACGATGTGTTCCAGCACGCGCGGTACGACACTCCGTACGGCAAGATTCCGTCCACCAATGTCGAAGTCAACGGCGACCTGCTGCAGATCCTGCCGCGGCTGTATGCCATGACTGGCGAGGCGAAGTATCTCGATTGGGCGCACACGCTGGCGGATTACTATCTGCTGCCCGGCAAGTTCGTGCCGGCGCGGTTGTCGGACCACGGCTGCGAGATCATCGGCGGACTGGGGCTGCTGTTCGCGGTGGACGTCAAGGCTTGTCCGGAGAAGGCCCGGCAGTACCAGCCGCACCTGGAATTCATGTTCGACGAGATCTTGCGGCGAGGCACGAATTCGGACGGGATCATCATCGGCGAATTGCAGGCCGCACCGGGGCCGCACGACAACCTGGTGACGCGCGACGGCTGGGGATACGATTTCGTGGGCTACCTGGATTACGACCTCGCGCTGGGCACCGATCGTTACGCCGACGCGATTCGCCGGCCGCTGACCAATCTGCTCAAGCCGCGCTATCTGCATTTCAACTGGGACCACGGCTCGCGGGACAACGTAGCCGATTCGGTCGAAGGCGGCTTGTACCTGCTGCGGCAGTTCCCCACGCCGGAAGCGTTCGTGTGGGCGGATCGCGAGATCGCCACGTTGCTGGTGGACCACAGCGATCCGAACCGCCTGTGGGGCGTTCACAAGTTGGAAGCCAACACGGTCCGCACGGTGCTGATCCACACCATGCTGCACACTCGCAATACGCTGGCCCGGCCCTGGCAGCAGGGACTGGAATTGGGCGCGGCGCCGTGCGGAGACGGGATCGCCGTGCTGCTGAGATGCGATGCGGCCTACGAAGGGCGGCTGCAGTTCGACGTGCCGCGGCATCGGCTCACGTTCGGCTTCGATCAAGACTGGCCGCGCATGAACGCCGTGCCGGAGTGGTTCACCGTGGAGCCGGACGAGTCCCACCGCTACGAGGTGCGGGACGCCGATGCCGCGACGGTGCAAGTCGTGTCGGGCAAGTCGCTTCACGACGGCCTGCCCGTCCGATTGGAGGCGGGCAAGTCGCTGCGGCTGGTTGTCAGGCCGGTCGTTGAGTGACGCGCAGAGAAACCGATGATATGGACATGTTCGAGAAACAACTGTCGCCCCGTCAAAGTAGCCATCACACTCCGTGTGATGACCGGCAACAAACACTGGGGGATGATCGGCAACAAACACTGGACAGTTGTTTCTCGAACGCCGCTTAGCCCGTCTACTTGAGTTCCTTGATCCGCATGTTGCGGAAGAACACCTCGGCTCCGTAGTTGCCGTGGGCGTGCAGGCCGATGTGGCCTTTCTCATATTTCAGACCGGGGTGTTCGTGGCCATCGATCGGTTGCACCTTGTCCAAGTCGGCATCGACGATCACCGCGCCGTTCAGGATCACCTTGACGCGCCGGCCGTCGCAGATCACTTCCTGGTCGTTCCACTGGCCGGCCGGTTTCAGGTGGCCCGTCTTGGCCGGCACGACGCCGTAGATCGAGCCGTGGTGCTGGTAGTCCTTCAGCTTGATCGGATCGCCGTCGGCGTAGTAATCGTCCTCCAGGATCTGCAACTCCATGCCGTAAATGTGAGGTTCTTTGGAGATCTGCGTGCGGATCCCCAGTCCGTTGTTCCCGCCCGGATCGAGCTTGATCTGCAACCGCAGGGTGAAGTTGCCGTACTCTTTCTCCGTAAAGACGTGGACCTTGCCCGTGTCCTTGCAGATGAGCATGCCGTCCTTGACGTAGTAACTGCTGGTGTCGCCGCCGATGCCGACCCAACCGGCCAGCGATTTCCCGTCGAAAAGGGGCACGAAGCCCTCCGCCGCCTCCTCGGCGCTCAGGCCGGTGGGCGCGGCCGTATCGTCGTTGGCGGCGTGGGCGGTCGAGAACAGGCAACCCAGTGAGATGGCAGTGATCAGAATCTGACGCATGGTGAAGTCTCCCGGAGGGTGAAGGTGGATGATCGAGGCCGGTGAAAACGAGCCCAGTATAGACAGGGCGGCTGACGCCTGCAAGCTTTCGAGTAGAATACGGAGCGTGTGGTTGCAGATGACTCTCTCAGAAGCGGCCACCCCGCGATGTGGATGGGGGCCTTTTGTCGGAGGTAAACAAGATGACACACCGGATGGGACGACGAGGATTTCTTCGGGTCGGAGCGGCGACGGCCACGGGGCTCGGACTGACGGCCGGCAGTCCGTCGGCGGAGCCGTCACCGGCGGCGCCAGGCCGCGTGGCCGAACCGGCGCGGGACGTGCCCGTCGCCGACTCGACGGACGTGGTGGTCTGCGGCGCCGGCCCGGCCGGTGTGGCGGCGGCCATCGCGGCGGCACGAACCGGCGCCAGCGTGCGGCTGATCGAAAACCACGGCCAACTGGGCGGAATCTGGACGAGCGGCCTGTTGTCCTGGATCATCGACGCCGCCAAGAAACGCGGCCTGATGGAGCAGATTGTCCAGCGACTGGACGCCCGCTCCGAACTGTTCGGCCAGCCGCCGTGGAACCGCCAAGGCTCGATGCCGTACGACGTCGAGCAGATGAAGCTGGTCCTGGATCAGATGTGCCTGGAAGCGGGCGTCAAGGTGCGGCTGCACACGCGCGTGGTGGGCGCCGTGAAGGACGGCCGCCGCCTGACGCACGGTATCACGGAATCCAAGTCCGGCCGCGAAGCGTTCGCCGGCAAGGTGTTCGTCGACTGCACCGGAGACGGTGACCTGGCGGCGCTGGCCGGCTGCGGATTCGACTTCGGCCGGCCGGCCGAGGGCCCCGGATCGGCCGGCCCGGAGCGCGCCGGCGAGACGCAGCCGTTCAGCTTGCTGATGCTCATTACCGGCATCGATCCGCAGGCCACGGCCGATTTCTACGAGCGCACGGGGCGAGTCTGGGCGGCACCGAAGGACGCGCTGCTGGCGGAATTCAAGCGGGCCGGATTGGAACCATCCTACGGCCGGCCCACCATCTTCAAGATCCACAACGACCTGTACGCCTGGATGATCAACCACGAATACGGCTGCCGTGGCATCGACGCTCAGGAGGTCAGCGACGCCACGATCCGCGCCCGCGCGGAGCTGCACAAGCTGGTCGACGCTCTGCGATCGTTGGGCGATCCTTGGCGAAACATCAAGATCGTCGCCACGGCGGCCCAGATCGGCGTCCGCGAAGGACGCCGCATCCACGGCCGCTACACGGTTTCCGTAGACGACATGCTCAACGGAGCCAAACACGGCGACGCCGTCTGCCGCGCCACCTTCGGCATCGACGTCCACTCGACCAGCCAGCAGCATTCGACCGGCATCGAGAGCCACACGGTCAAACGCTCGACGCAGCCTTACGATATTCCTTTGCGAGCCTTGATCGCCAAGGACGCCGACGGCCTGTTGCTGGCCGGCCGCTGCATCAGCGGCGATTTCCTGGCCCACTCCAGCTACCGCGTCACCGGCAACGCGGTGGCCCTGGGCGAAGCCGCCGGCGCGGTCGCCGCCGGGGCCGTGCGGCAAGGCTGCCTGCCTCACGACGTCGAATGGGAAGACGTGGCGTCGAGCTTGGGCACTAGCGATTGACGGTCAGCAATGGGCTGAGCCAATCCGCGTCCTCGCACTGGCGCGATTGCTGCCATGCGCGTTCATTTTACGTTGCTTTCCCTTGGCGGGCGAGGACCTGTTGACAGCCAGGTTGCCGCTCCAGCCAGATGTTTACCGTCCTTGCCGTTGGGCCGGCCGTTTCTGGTCGAGCAGTTCGGCCAGCGCGTGGGCCAGGTCGCGGCCGAAGGCGCGGGCGCTGTCGGCGGTGACCTCGACGCCCAGCGCGTCGGCGTAGGCCAGTTCCAGGCTGGCGACCAGCTCGGCTTGGGGAAAGGCCGTGAGGGACCAGGCCGAGCAGGACTTGCCCTGCGCATAATTGCCCCCGGTGTTCCAGGCGGTGCCGAAGGGCAGGCAGTCCGGCTCGCGAAACGGGATGGGGGCGGACCGCACCCGCGCCAGGATGGCCGCATACTCCTGTTCCTTGTTCCAGAAATCCGCGTCGCGAGGCCCGACGAAATAAGACCGGTCGTTCCACTCGCCCCGGATCCACGGACAGTGCATGTCCATCGCGGCGACGACGCGGTCCTGCAGCGATTCGCCCAGTTTCATCCAGGCCGCGACCTCGGGATACAGCGGCTGGGCGCTGTAGTCCCGGTTGTGATCGTGCGGCGCGCGGTTCTTGCCCGAATCGCCGTTCTCGACGCCGTCCTTGTCCATGAACGGGACAGCCATGACCTCCCAATTGTCCCGCCAGCGGCGTCCCAACTCGTCATCCGCCAACACCGCCGCCAGAAAACCCTCCAGCGCATACGTGGCCATCGCTTCGCAGGCGTGATGCCGCGAAGTGAGCAGGACCACGCCGCGGGAACGTTCGCGATCGAGGCAGCCGGCACGGAGCAACTCCACCGTGCGGCCTTGGCGGCTGCGGCAGAGTTCTTCGAGCCGCAGCGGCGCGTCGGGCGGTTGCTTGGCCAGCCACGCGCGCAGATGGTTTTCGCGGTAGTGGGGGCAGAACGCGTACAGGACTTCACGAGTTCCGTCCGGCACGCAGGCCACGAATGACCAGGCCGGTTTGTCTTCGTGCTGAAACGACTTCACGCTGCCGGCTCCCAGCCACTGCCAGGTCGTCCCGCCGTCCAGGCTCATCGCCGGCCCGCGCACGCCCAGCGGATTCTGGCCGGAAAACACGATCGTCACCGGCTGCTGGGCGGGAGCCCGCAGTCGGAAGCTCCAGTAAAACCACCACTGGCCTTTCTGAATATCGCGCTGATCCGGCGCCACGAACGCCGTCTGGCCGTCGATGCGTTGCACGACGATGTTCCCGCCGGGACCAGGGTCGACCTGAATCTCCCCGGCAGCCGCGACGCCGGCCGCGATGAGCAGACAACACGTAACGCGATGGATGGCAAGCATGGGGCATCTCCCTGAGTGTGAACAAAGGCCGCCAATTGATTCCGCCGGATTCCGAATCACAATGGTGTCTTGATCGGCAGAACTTTGTCTGTGAGCATTTGGATCTCGAATTTTGACTTTGTTTCGGATTTTGACAGTCCCTGAATGAAAGTGCAAGTCATGACGAAAAGCTTCGCCCTGGCCTGGATCTGGACGTTCTGCACGGCATCGTGTCTGGTTTGGGCCGCTGAGACTGCACCTGCGGCCCGCTGGCTGCTGCCGGTGCCGGAGTTGCAGCCGGACCCGCAGATTCCTACGCTCCAGAAGGTCGTGGGCCATGAGTGGGGACGGGACATTACGAGCCACTCCGAGATGGAGCGGTACTTGAACGCGTTGGCCAAGGCCGCGCCTGATCGGGCGGCCCTGGTGCCGTACGGCAAGACGTACGAGGGGCGGACGCTGTACTATTTGGTCATCGCCAAGCCGGAGAACCTACAGCGGCGGGAGGCCATCCGCGCGGCGAACCTGCAACTGGCCGATCCGCGCCGCACGCCGCCGGAGAAGGCTCGCGAACTGATCGTCCAAGCGCCGGCGCTGGTCTGGTTGGCCTTTGGCATCCACGGCAACGAGACCTCCAGCACCGAAGCCGCCCTGCTGACGGCCTATCACTTGCTGGCCGACCGGCGGCCTCAGACCCGGCGTCTGCTGGACAACGCCGTCGTGGTGATCGATCCGCTGCAGAACCCTGACGGCCACGAGCGGTTCGTCAACGTGTACCGCGAAACGCGCGGCACGTTCCCGGACCCGCAACCGCTGGCCGCCGAACATACCGAGCGCTGGCCCGACGGGCGGTCCAATCACTACTTGTTCGACATGAACCGCGACTGGTTCCTGCAGAGCCAGTGCGAGTCGCGGGCCAGGGTGGCCGCCTATCTGCAGTGGCAACCGCAGATCTATGTGGACGCCCACGAGATGGGACACAACGCGACGTACTTCTTCAGTCCCAAGGGAGGTTCGGACAACCCCTTCAACCTGCCGCACCAGCTCGAGTCGCAGGACCTGCTCAGCCGGCAGCTCGCGCGGCGGTTCGACGATTACGGTTTTCCCTTCACAACGCGGGAGATGTTTGACGGCTTTTATCCCGGCTACGGTTCCACGTGGCCGACGCTGCAGGGCGGTTTGGGCATTCTCTGGGAGCAGGCCGGCGTTCGCGGCCTGGTGATCGATCGCGACGACGAGCGGCAACTGCATTTCCATGACGCGGTCTCCCACCATTACGTCAGCGCGCTGGCCACGGTCGAATTCGGCGCGGCGAACGCCCGACGGCTGGTCGAGGAGTTCTACGAAGCGCGTCGCCGCAGTATTCAGCTGGGCCGCGAAGGTCCGGTTCGCCACTACTTCCTGCTGACCGACAAAACTCCGCAACGGGCGGCGAGCCTGGCCGATCTGCTCCGCCGCAACGGCGTCGAGGTGCGCCGGGTGACCAAGTCCGTCAAGGCCACTTGCACCGACATCCGGACGGCGGCGAAGGGTGCGCGTCAGATCCCGGCGGGCAGCTTCCACATCGAGGTGGCGCAGCCGGCCGGACGCCTCGTGCGATCGCTGCTCGATCGCCAGGTGGAGATGGACCGCGAGTACGTCGAACGTCAGTTGCAGCGCAAGGCGGAACGTTTTGCGAGCGAGATCTACGACGTCACCGCGTGGTCACTGCCGCTGGCTTGGGGAGTGGACTGCTTGTCCAGCGAGGCTTCGGTCGAGGTGGCCGGCGAGTTGTGGGACGGCGCGCCGCGTGCCGGGCAGGTTGTCGGCGGCCGGACGAAGGTCGCGTACCTGGTCCCCGATCACGACGCCGCCCTGCCGGCCCTCGCCGAGTGGCTCCGCAACGGGCTGAGGGTCCACGTGGCGGATCGCGATTTCGAGATAGGCGAGGAGGCGTGCCCCAGAGGAACGCTGATCTTGCGGACGCACGAGAACCCGGACAGCTTGCACGAGGCCATGGCGCAAGCGGCTCAGGAGTCCGGCCTGAAAGTCCTGGCCACCCACACGGGGTTGGCGTCCGAGGGCGCCCAACTGGGCGGGCCACACGTCCAATGGGTGCGCCCGCCCAAAGTGGCGTTGCTGGTGGATCGCCCCGCCGGATACAGCGTGGGACACACGTGGCACTTGTTCGATCAAGTCCTCCGCTATCCGGTCACTCGGGTCGCGGGCGGCAATTTGAGTCGCCTGGACCTGAACGATTTTAACGTGCTCGTGCTGCCGGACGGCGATTACGGCGGACGGGATGCGCCCAGCGAGAAGGACGCCGGACGCCTTCGCCAATGGGTCAGCGAAGGAGGCACGTTGATCCTTGTCAAGCGTGCGGCCTCGTGGGCGACGGGGAAGGCGGTCGGACTGCTCAGCGTCCAGCCCAAGAAGAAGCCGGCTCCGGCGACGGCCGCTGCGAAAGAAGGCTCAGATAGCTCGACCGCCGAAGCCGCCGGCAGCGAAGCCATCGATTCGTCCCCCGGCGTGTTCTTGCGCGCCAAGGTGTTTCGCGAACACTGGCTGACCTTCGGGTGCCCGGAGACGATGGACGTGTTCTTCTCGGGCAACACGGTCCTCACGCCGCCCGCGCCGTCCAGGGGCCGCAGTCTGGTCAGCTTCCTGCCGAAAGCGGACGTCTTGACCAGCGGTTTCTGCTGGCCGGACACGCTGGAAGTGGTGGCCGAGACGCCGTACTTGATCTATGAACCCCTGGGATCGGGCCATGTCGTCGCATTTACCGACGATCCCAACTACCGCGCGATGTACCCCGCGACCCAGCGCCTGTTCCTGAACGCGGTACTGTTCGGGCCGGGGCACTAGGCTCAGACGTACAGAATTCAGGATTGGCGGCGCACAGGCCACGGCGAGTGGTTCGATTTGATCCTGGACGTCAGCGCGGAAGCTGCAAAGGAGTAGGACATGATTGACAAGTCTGATAAGTTTGCGATCAAGGCCGCCGTTGTCCTGCTGGCCTGGCTGGTGTGCCTGAGCAGGGCGCCGGCCGCCGACAGAAGGGCCGACGATCGACCGATGTTGCCCGTGCCACCGACGGATTTCCAGCCGGTGATTGACGGAAAGCTCGATGAATCGTGCTGGGCCGGTGCGGCAAAGACAGGTCCGCTGAAGACCGCTGGGGGAGCGTCGGCGAAATCGACAACCGAAGCGTTTTTTCTGTGCGGCGCGGACCATCTGTATGTCGGCGTGAGCTGTGCGACTGCGGAAAATGCCGCGACGGAAAAACCTGCGGAAGGAGCGGGAGTTGTCGAACTGCTGATCGACTCGAACGGCGACGGAAACTCGTACTACCTGATCCGGCTTGCGAACAAAAACCAAGGCGAGATCTTCTCTTGCTACAATGAACATGACCCGCCCTGGCAGGACCGGACTTGGCAACCGCAATTGCCGTCTGCGGTGGGAAACGCCGAGGGATCGTGGGTTGCTGAATTTGCACTCCCTCTGAGTGCGTTCAACAAGAACAAGACCCTGACATCCGAGATCGGGTTCAACATCCGCCGCTTGGGCATCGCGGGAGGCGAGGTTCATTGCTGGTGCGGTGTGTCTGCAAATCCCGGTGACTGGGGAATGCTGACGGGCATTCCGGCGCGGGAAAATCTTCCGCCGCCCGAATACGGAGCGCGCGGCCTGAACCGGTTCTTTCGGCTTCCGAACAGGACCGCCACGTCGTTCCTGGCCGAGGAAGCAAAGCGGATCATCGAGTTGGGCCCTGGTTCCGCTCACCCTGGCACGACCGGGGCAGTGAAGCTGGAGTTGGAGGGTTTTCTGCTGATGGGCGATCCGCACGCGCGGGGCATCATCTGGGACCTCGCCGTGGACGAAGCGAAAGGGGAGCTGTACGTGCTGGCGGATACGAGACCCGTCAGGGGCGTGGCCGAAGTGCGGATCTTCGACCGGCAAGGCAGGTACTTGCGGACGATCATGCCGCTGAATCCCAATCTGGCTCCTGCGAGTGTTCGAGATCTGTGTGGACAGACAGCTCGGGAAATGGGGACCGAACTGGTCATCCCGAAGCTGTTCGTGCCCTGGGGCGAGCCGTCCCCGTATGGCGACTGGTGGCATCATCCGCAGAAGATCGTGCTGGCCTCCAACGGCGACCTGATCATGTCCAACATTCACCGGGGGACGATCTGGAGGATCAGGCCGGATGGGAGCTTGCCGGCGGAGGGCTGGACTTCGATCTATCATCGCGGCCGAAATGAACCGTTCGAGAGCACCGTCTGGACCCAGGACATGTGGCACGTCCCCGATCTGAAGAACTACATGCCGTTTCATGCCCTTCGCTATCCTTACTTCTGTCTTGACTCCAGCGGCCTGCTGTTCGTCTCGGCGGGCCAGAGCACGCGCCCGACCAGGCAGTACGCTTACCACTTCGAAGTGGGCGAAGATGAGGTCACCTATCACGGGGAAACGATCGGCCGGGAGGAACGCGGGAAATGCGTCTGGAAGTGTCAAATCCACGCTGGTCCCAAGCTGCAGATGCACGGTTCGTTTACGGGATTCGCAGAACCCAGCGGGCTGGCCCGCGACGGCGATCATCTGATCGTGGCGGATGCCGGGAACAACCGGCTGCAAGTCCTCGAAAGGGACGGCCACACCGTAGCTTCGATCACGCACTATCAACATGAGGGACAGAAATACCCGCTGCACGGTCCGACCGCTTTGGCGATCGACCGCGAGAAATGCCTGTATGTACTCGTCGGCCCTGAACCGCGTCCAGCGGACCAGCGGATCGAACGGTCGCTGGCTTCGGTTCAACAGGATGTGCATGCCGCGGCGGTGAAAGAACCGGACAAACCCCGGAAACTGATCAAGCTCAGGAGTTGGCAGCAGCCCGAACTGCTGGCCGTTTCCGGGCCGCTGGATCCGGACGTGCTGCAGATCGCCGTGGACACAGGCGTGTCGCCGCCGCTGGTCTGGGTGGCCAATGGCACCGGCTGGGGCAGCTTGCTGCAGTTGGCGGGGGACGATCTGGCGGCGAAAGGGGAGTGGGCAGACAGCGGCGAGACGCTTTCCTGTCCGCGGCAGAGCGGCGGCCAGCCGATCCTGAATATCGATCCGCAAACGGGCGATCTCTACGTCGAGGATGATTCCGACTACCGTCTGAAACAGTACGGAACGGTCTACCGGGTCGATCCGGAAGGCAACGTGCTGAAGAAGTGGTCGCCGCTATTCTTCAACGCCAACGGGTTGCGGGCCACCTCGCCGTGGTGGACGCTCGATTATGATCGCCATTTCCGTTATCCGGACGAGCCGCTGTTCATTGATTCCTTTTTCGGAAAAGACGATCGCGTCTACCGGTGGAAACTGGGGAAGGCCGGCGTGGAAATCCTGCGCTTCGACCGTGCGGGAAAACCGGTTCCCTTCCAGGCTACGGGGACGAACGCCTTGTCCGTCGATCCCACGATGCAAGTCAACTTCTGGCACGACGTGTATCACGGCATGGACGTCGACCGGCATGGCAATATCTACTATGTCGCCAAAGTGGACGTCGATTCCAAGCAGCGGCCCGTCAGCGCCTACGACGCCCTGCGCCGGCAGGTGAACGTCTACGACGCGGACGGAAACCTGCAGAAGAATGGCCTGCTCCGCCTGGATTGCGTGCGCGGCATCCAAGTTGACGAAGCAGGGAGTTTGTACGTGGTTCACCGTCCCGCCAACAGGCCGTGGGAAGATTATCTGGCGCTCTCCAAGTTTCCGCCGTCCGGGGGCGAGCCCCTGTGGTCGCGAATCTGGGACGGCTATTTCGGCTGGGCCCAAGTGGCCAATCCGCCGTGCCATTGCACGGCGTTCCGGCTCCACCAGGCGCTGGACGGAAAGGGCTACTTGTACGCCGCAGGCAAGTACAGCGTGCAAGTGATCGCCTGCGCGACGGGACAGCTGGTCGGCCAGTTCGGCAGCTACGGCAACATGGATTGCCAGGGCCGGGGCAGCAAGTTCCCCCACCCCGAACTTCCCTTCGGAACGATCTCCGCCCTGTCCGTTTGGAAGGACCGGCTGTTTGCCGTCGATGTGGTGAACCGGCGCATCGTCAAGTGCCGGATTGTCTATGGTCAAGCCGAGAAGAACGGGCCCTGACCGTCGTTTCTCACTGGATCCCCAGCTTTTTCTGGATCTCTTCCAGTGGGACGCCCTTCGTCTCGGGCACCATGAACTTGACCCACACCAGTTGCAGGCACATCATGGCGCAGAAGAAGGCGAACAGGGCTCCCGCATCGAACGCGCCGATCGCGATGGGGAACAGCAGCGTGATCGACGCGGCAAACAGCCAATGCGTGAAGCTGCCCAAGGCTTGCCCGGCCGCCCGGTTGCGGTTCGGGAAGATCTCGCTGATGAACACCCAAATCACGGCCCCCTGACCGATCGCGTGGGCGGCGATGAAGGCCATGATCGAGAACAGCACGACGAATTTCTTCGCCCCCAGAATCGTGGAAGCCTCGCCTTTGATTCTGGCGGCGGACCTTTCCACTTCCTTCGGCCCCGCCTCGTCCGAGATCACGAACGCCTCGCCCGCGTAGGCTTCGCGTGACGTGGCCGCGGCCAGCGACTGCTGGGCCTCGCTGTATTCCTTCCGAACGGCGTCTCTGTCGGACTCGGACAGGACGGTCCCAGGATCGTCCAGTTCGAGGACTTGCCGGGCGCCGGTCTCGACGTCGATAGCACGCGATACAACACGGAAGGCCGGGTAGGTCAAAAACGAGAAGGCGCAGACGGCCAGCGAGGCGATGTAGCCCAGCGAGCCGATGTACAGCAGCGTGCGCCGTCCCGCCTTGTCGATCAGCCACAGTCCGACAAAGGTGAACACCAGGTTGGTAACCCCGATCCCAACCGAGGCGGACAGGGGATTGCTGACCCCGGCCAATCCGAGCAGGCGCGGCGCAAAGTAGAGGATGGCGTTGATGCCCGACAACTGGTTGAACGCTGCGATCAAGATGGCCAGGAGGATGGGAACCTTCAGCCGCGCGGTCCAGAACTTGGCGGCGGTTGTCAGGTCTCCGACACTCATCGCTACCGTATCGACCAACTCCTCGATTTCCGCTTCCGGCAGCGCCGGATTGATCTTGCGGAACACCTCGGCGCCGGCTTCCCGCCGGCCGCCGTGGACGATCAACCAGCGCGGGCTCTCCGGGATGCCAAAACACAAAACCGTGTACAGCAGGGCCGGAAAGGCTTCGACGCCCAGCATCCACCGCCAGGCGACCGACTCGCTCACGTACTTGCCGATGAAGTAGTTGGAGACAAAAGCGATCAGGATGCCGAAGACGATGTTGAACTGGAACATGCCCGCCAGCCGCCCGCGCAGCTGGGGCGGCGAAATCTCGGAGATGTACAGCGGCGAGGCCACGGTCGCGATTCCCACGCCCAAGCCGCCGATGAACCGTGCGAGCATGAAGAAGTACTTTTCGGGTGCGATGCCGGAGCCGACCGCGGAAACGAAATATAGCACGCCGATCCACAGAAGCGTCTTTCTGCGGCCATATCGTTCCGTCGGCCAACCGCCGAACAAGGCGCCGAAGACCGTTCCCCACAGCGCCGCGCTCATACACAGTCCGTGCATGACGCCGTCCAGACGCCACAGCGACTGGATCTTCTGTTCGGCCCCGGAGATCACGATCGTGTCGAACCCGAACAAGAAACCGGCCAGCGCCGCGGTAACGGCGCACGTCAACAAGTACCCGCGCTGGCTTGCCGACAATGGTCGCTGGTTCATCCTCTCTCCCCGATCGGTTCGCGGAGCGTCCGCGTTCACGCTTTGGCCAAACAGCCTTCCAGATACGCCCTGGCCCGGTTGATTTCTTCGGTCACCGCCGCCGTGGTCTCCAGGATCGAGATGCCGCGGGGGACGGGGTGCATGAAGATCTCGGTGAAGCCCTGGTAGCGGATCTGCTTCAGCGCCCGCAGCAGGGGCGTGAAGTCCAGCGGACCGCGGCCGGGCATTTGCAGCAGTTCCTGGTCTTTGGGCAGCTTCGTCATACAGCCCATGCCGTGCTGCCAGCCTTGGAAATGGACCAAATGCTCGCCCAATTCCGTGATCAGCTGCGCGATCAGGGACTCTTGCTGCGGCAGGTGGTACGGGGCCAAGGCGATGCCCAGGTGCTTGGAGGGCGCGAATTCGGCAAAGTAACGGAGCGAATCGGGCTCGTTGATCAGCGAGTTGGCGTGGTTCTCGATGCCGATCGCCACGTCCAGCTCCTCGGCCAGCGCCACGTGGGGGCGGAGGTTCTCGACGAACGCCTTGACGCGGTCCCGCAGCGTCGCCCCCTCCGCGTTGCGCGCTCCCGTGACGATGACGCGGCCGCCCAGTTTCTTGAGGACGCGCATTTCGTCCTGCAGACCGTACGGCCCCAGGTCGTAGCGCGTGATCATGCCCAGCCCCACGCCGTGCTGGCGGAGCAGTTCAGCGAACCGATCCAAACCCATTTCCTCGGCCTGCTCGCGATGGTTGGCGTGCTTAAGCGGCCAGATGTCGATGTGCGTCGCGCCCGTCTTTTTGACCTCCGGCAGCACTTCCGCCAGCGGCGTCGTGCCGTACATCGGCGAGGCCAAAATGTAGTTCAGCCGAAAACCGGGTGCGGGTTCGGCCCCCAGCAGATGGCGGCCGAAAGCCCCGGCCAGCGAAGCCGTCGTCGCCGCTGTGAACTGGCGGCGGGTGATACGGGTCGGTGTCATGGTCGGTCCCCTCGTTATACCTGTGAACTTGGCCGGCGGCACCGGCACTTGAAACCCTAATCTTTCACCTAATCTGATCTCCTGCTACTGTGTCGGAGCCCCGCGGAGATTAGGGGAAAGATTAGGGGACTCTTGGTCCCAGCCCTTCCCAATCCGCCACAGCGACAAGTCCCCTCTTGTTTCGCGTTACGCCGGCAACTCGTACCCTTGCCGCGGTTCCCGCCGCAGCCACTTGTTCGCTTCTTCGTCACCCACAAACTGTTCGGCCTGCGGATCCCATTTCAGCGGCCGGCCCAGCCGCATGGCGATGTTGCCGAGATGACAGGTCGTGACGCTCTGGTGCTGGCTGACCACGTCCGAGATCGGCGTTTGCCGCGACTGGGTGCAATCGAAGAAATTGCCCATGTGATTGATGATCGAATCCAGCTTGCCCATCCGCTCCGGCCGGCTGAGGTTGTCGTGGGCGTACAGCTTGAACTGGTCGCGCGGCAGCGGCTGCTGTTCCAAGTCCTCGACGGGCTTGCCGGAGATCGTGCCGCGATTGACAAAGATGCGGCCCTCGCTGCCGATGAACATCACGCCGTTGCGTCCCGTGTCGCTGACCGTCATGACCACGCCGCTGGGATACTTGTACTCGGCGTAGAAATCGACCGCCACGTTGTAGCCGTTGGGCACGTCCGGCAGCTTGGCCTGGCCGGAGATTTCGACGGGCAATTCGCCGATGCCCCACTGGGCGATGTCCAGGTGATGGGCGCCCCAGTCGGTCATCTGGCCGCCCGAGTATTCGTACCACCAGCGGAACGTGTAATGGCAGCGTTGTTCGATGTAGGGCACGGCCGGCGTTTGGCCTTGCCAGCGGTCCCAGTTCAGGTGCGGCGGCGGCTCGGATACGGCAAACGGCCCGCCAGTGACGTTCTTGCCCAATATGACCTCGACCCGTTCCAGTCGCCCGATCCGGCCCTGACGCACCATCTCGACGGCCAGCCGGAAGCGGTGGTCGCTGCGCTGCCACGACCCGACTTGGACCACGCGGCCGGTCTCCTGCACGACCCGCGTGAGCCGCTTGCCCTCGTCCACGGTCAGCGTCAGCGGCTTTTCGACATACACATCCTTGCCGGCTCGGCAGGCGTCGATCACCATTGCCGTGTGCCAGTGGTCCGGCGCACCGATGGTAATCACGTCCAAGTCCTTACGCTCCAGCATGCGACGGTGATCGTCGTACAGGTCCGCCTTGCCGCCGAACTGCTGGCGGGCCTTCTCGGCCATCTGCCGATCGACGTCACAGATCGCCATGATCTCGCCGTGAGCCTGCGCCTTGTCGGCGATCACCGAGCCTTGATAACGCATGCCGATCGCCCCGATGCGCGCCCGGTCGTTGGCCGAACGCGGGGCATCCGCGGCCGTGGCGGCACCAGTCAGAAAGTACGGGACGGCGGCGCCGACCAGGATCGCGGCGGACGAATCGCGGAAAAAGCGGCGGCGGGTCATGGACGATTGCGGCATCTGAGGTTCCTTAACGCACAGAAAAAAGGGGGGCAGCGGTCTTGTTTGCCGGGAGACTTGCGCATGCGTGCCGAGTCCTCTCGGCATGCGGCTAGTCCATTTTCTGGACCATCCGTTGCCTTCTGTCAAGATGGCTGCCGCCGCTGCCGCCGCTGGGCAGAATCCCTGCAACTACTTGGACATCAACGCCGACGGGTTGGTCACTTCCAGCGATCCAACGGCGAACGAAACCGGCGAGCCAATGCGTCCTGCGACCCGCATTCGCCGACAAAGCGGCTCGTTCCGCACAAAACAAATACGGGCGTACACTTACTGCATTTGCGAATAGTCGTCAACCACTCGGCCCGCGGCTCCCGTCGTCCCCCCCACCGGCGCGTTTTGGTGCCGAAATCGGCCACAGAAAACGTACCACCGTTCAGGGAGGATTCGCCGCAACCATCCCGCTCGCTCCCCATTGCAGACACCCAGTTCCCTTTGGGCTGATGCGCGTTCAACCGCCGGATACCTTCCCCGGAAAACGTACACCCATTCGAGGGTACTTCGGACGCCTGTCGCATTCAGGTTCTTGCATTCGTATAAGACGCGCCCCATTTGAGGGAATTCTGTCACAAACCGTTGCAAAAAGGCGGGGTTACCCGCTAGGCTGATGTCTTGGTGGAACGGTTTTCTGCCGCCGAAACCACCACCACGGCCGAAAACGAGGCGGCAGAATTTGACAGTTGGGCGAGGGGAGAGGTCAGTGCGCAAGGCGCGTCGAGTGCGAAAGGATGGCGAGGGGGAATGCCCCGCGTGCGGGCATCAGTTCGACTACTGCCTCATTCACAACGGATTCAACGAATCTGCTTATGCCTGCTGTGACAGTTGCGGCATCACTGCTCTACTCGACGGACGGTGGATGCCCAGAGACGTGCGGATCCCCCTTCACGGCGTGATTCCCGCGAAGCATGAGGCGCTGCTCGCCGCGTGCTCTTGCGGTGGGCAGTACCGATACGGGGCGGCGCCACGTTGCCCGCATTGTCATTACGCCAACCGGCAGCATTTTCGGCTCGATGGGAGATCCGCTTTGGGCCGGGCAACCGCTTTCGAGTCTTGTATGACGTCGACGAGGCGGCCCGCGAAGTGTACATCTTGGCGATCGGAGAAAAGGAACGGGACCGCTTGCTGGTGGCTGGAGAGGATGTGGAAATATGAAGATTGCATCGGTAGCTGAGGTGAAGTCGCAGTTTAGCGCATTTCTGAAGTCGAGTGCGGGCGGCCCTGTCGTGGTAACGCGGAACGGCAGGCCGGTTGCGGTGTTGGTGGGGGTCGAGGATGAAGAGGAGATTGAGCGGCTGCTGATGGCCTATTCGCCGCGTCTCCGCGCGATCTGCGACCTGTCCCGTCAACAGATAGCCGAGGGTCAGGGGGTCCGCCATGAGGAATTCTGGGCCGGCGTCGAGGCCCGCAAGTCCCTGAAACCGCGTGCCAAGGGGAAAGCGAAGTCCCCGTGACAGCCACTCCATGGCCGAACAACGTGTCGGGCCGGAGCCGCGTTTAGGTCCAGCGGTATGGTAGCCTTGACTCGCCGCGAACCGGTCAACAGGGTCTACGTTCGGCTGCAGAGTACGGTACGTGATCCTCTGCTGGGGCGTGAGGTCAACATCGTCGTTCGTCTGCAGAATTCGTCGGCATCAGCTTCTGGCAGTTTCCAGGCGTCTCACGATTTCCGCCCACGTCGGATTGCATGTTTCGTTCGCTGTGCGTACGCTGGCACAAACCTGTTGTCGCCGGCTCTGTTGCCTGGTCCGGGCAAGCACTCAATCGGGAGTCTGTGGCTCAAGAGACGTCTGGCTTTCCCAAACAGCCGGACTTCTGTGGATAATTGGAGAGACCCATGCTGACCGCCGTCTTTCTGGCTTGCGCGATCCTGTACTGCGTCGGCTTTTTCACCTATGGTCGGTTTCTCGAGCGGCGGTTCAACATCGACAACAGCCGGCCGACGCCGAGCCACACGGACTACGACGGGGTGGACCGCGTCCCAGCCCATCCGGCCGTGCTGTTCGGGCATCATTTTTCGTCCATCGCGGGCGCCGGGCCGATCGTGGGTCCGATCATCGCCGCCATGGCCTTTGGCTGGGCTGCGCCGTTGTTGTGGGTGCTGACCGGGGCGATCTTCATCGGCGGCGTCCACGATTTTTCTGCGCTGGTGGCCTCCGTGCGGAATCGCGGGAGGTCGGTGGCCGAGATCGCCCGCGAGTCGATGTCGCCGCTGGCGTACCGGTTGCTGTTGGTGTTCATGTGGCTGGCCTTGGTGTACGTGCTGACCGCGTTCATGAACCTGACCGCCAAGACGTTTGCGGAAGATGGAGGCGTGGCCACTTCTTCGCTGCTGTACATCCTCCTGGCCATCGGCTTTGGATTGTCTGTGTACGGCCTGAAGATCCCCGTCCTGTGGTCGTCGCTGATCTTTGTGCCCTTAGTCTTTGTCATCACGTGGGTCGGCCAGTTGATCCCGATTCCGGCCAGCCTGCTGGAATTGGGCCGAGGGTTTGACCCGATCAAGGTCTGGTCGGTCATTCTCGTCGGCTATTGCCTGGTGGCCTCGGTCACACCGGTCTGGATCCTCTTGCAGCCGCGCGATTACCTGTCCTCGTTTCTGCTGTACGCTTCGGTACTGGCCGGCCTCTTGGGCTTGCTGTGCGGGGGATTTCCGGTGAACTTCCCCAGCTACTTGGGATGGACCTCGGGCGACGGACCGCTGTTTCCCATCGTGTTCATCACGGTGGCGTGTGGCGCGTGCTCCGGATTTCATTCCCTGGTGGCTTCGGGCACTTCCTCCAAGCAGATCGACAAGGAGAGCGATGCCCGGACGGTCGGGTACGGCGCGATGCTGGTCGAAGGGCTGGTGGCGGTGATTGCCTTGGCCACGGTGATGATGATCACGCGCGAGGACGCGGCGCGGCTCAAGGACCCGTTGCTGATCTACGGCGCCGGGATGGGCCGGTTTGCGGCCGTGTTCGGCATCCCGGAGAAGATCGGCCAGTCCTTCGGTCTGCTGGCGCTGTCTACGTTCATTCTCACCACGCTGGACACGGCGACCCGGTTGGGACGCTACATTTTCGAGGAGTTCTTCCAATTGAGCGGCGGCGTATCGCGGTACTGGGCGACGGCGGCAACGCTCGCCTTGCCCACCGTGTTCGTGCTCATTACGCTGACCGATTCCCAGGGCCATCCGGTTCCCGCCTACAAAGCCATCTGGCCGGTTTTCGGCGCGACCAACCAACTGCTGGCCGGACTGACGTTCCTGGTTCTGGCGGTCTGGTTGCGCAAGACGGGCCGGAAGACGGGCTTCGTGCTGTTCCCGCTGGCCTTCATGACCGTCGCCACGTTGTACGCGCTGGTCTTGCTGATCGAGCGATACGGTTTGTCGCTGATCGGCGTGATCGCGATCGTCCTGCTGCTGCTGGCGGTGTTGGTGATCGTCGAGTTCATCCGCACGATGATCCGGCGGAGCGGGTCGTTCACCGGCTGATCACGGTGAACATCACGTGCCAGCCGCTGCCGCCGCTGAGCACGCCGGGGCTCTTCTCCGAGGCGTCCAACGGCCCAACTTCGCCGGCGCAATAGCAGCCGAACAGGGGCCATTCCTTGCCCAACGCCGCTTGGATCGCCTCCAGTTCGTCGGCCGGCCGCTTCAATTTGCCGCGGCGCCCGGCGCAGTTGAACGCCAGCACGGCTTGAGGCTTGCCGGTCGATGCGGCCAGCGATTGTGCGGCCGCTTCCCGCGCCGTGGCGATCACCTGGTCGTTGTCCATCGCTTTGCGGCCGGCCAGCGCGACGCGGAAGTCGCCGGACAACATCAGCGCCACCGCACTGTCCGCCCGCGCACGGCCCTGGAAGTACACGAACGTTTGGCCGGCGTTCTTGTTGGCACTGCCGCCCGTGATCGGGAACTCGCCACCCAGCATCTGCTGGACGCCCTCGACCAGTGATTGGTTCTTGGGCGAATGCGCGTCGGCCAGCAGGATGGCCAGACGATCGTTCGGGGCACGCGGCAGCTTGGCGGTCAGTTTCCCGCCCGCGGCGTGCAACCGTTGCTTGATCTCCGCTTCGTGCTCCTCAAACGTCAGCTTAGACACGCCCAGATCCCGGACCAATGCCGCCGCGACGCCGATCCCTTCGCCGCCGATGCCCAGCAGGCACACCGTGTCGAATCCGCCGCAGCCGGCTTGCGTGAACGAGCCGTACGTCGCCTGGCCAAACACGATCTCGGACGGAAGGACAGAGCACACGCCGGCCAGCAACGCCTGCTTGTTCTCCGCGTCTTCGAAGCACTCGGACACGACGACCGCTTTGAGCGGCGCGTCGCCCATGGCCGCCTTCAGCTTTTCGGCCGCCGCCTTGCCCGCCGCCGCCGCCTGCTCGTCCTGATCCTCGACCATCACGGTCCGGAAAACCATCTTGCCGGCAGCCTGGGCAGGGGGACTCTGCCACACGTCGTCGCTTCGGGCGGAAGACGCAGCAACCGAGAACGCACAGACCAAGGCGACCGGGACCATGCAACGGCAGAACGAGAGTCGGGATGACGCAGTGGATATCATGTGAACCTCCTCGTATCTCGTGTCCAGCTAATACTTCGACGTACACAGTCCCCAGCGGACTTGGTTCCCCAGAGGCCGTGACGTGTTTCTCTCTTGCCTTATCCAGCGGCTCCAAGCCAAAGCATCGCCGGGCCGAGCCCACAGGCCGGCCGCGCGGCCCAGGTCGCGGACCCCCGTTCCGTCCGGGTCGTGGATCAGAACCGACAGGAAAAACTCCCGACCTTCCGCCGGCTCGACCGCGTCGCGCAACAGGCTGAAGGGAATCGAGCATTCGTAATGGGTCATGCCGTCCTCGCGCCGGATGGCGATTTCGACATCGGAGCACGCCAGCGGTTCGAGGTCCCGTGGTTCGCGGATGACTTCCAGGGGCGTGTCCCACCCAGCGATCTGAAAGCACTTGGCAGCGTCCCCGGCCGACACCCACAGGAATTCAACGCGCCGCGCCGTGTTCGCCGCACCGTCCGCTTCGTCCGTGGACGAGATCGCAAGTTGGACCGCGTCGCACGGCGGGCCGTCCGATTTCGTGTATCCGACGTGCCGCTCTTCCTGGACAGAAACCAAGAGGTAGAACCGTTTCCGGCTCCAGAAGGTCCTGATTGTCGAGGCTTTTTCTGCGTGCCGGAACGAAACGGGAATCGCCTCCTTCCACTCTTCCACTCGGCCGTCCACGGTCGCTTTGGAGTACGGTGCACTGGCCACAAACACCGACTGCGTGTGCCGAACCAGTTGATCGCCGACTTGGGCAGAGATGACCAGCGGGTAGACGTTGGCTTCCAGGTTGCGGGCTTTCTCGATGTTGAACGCCAATCGCCGCTCGCCTGCGGCCGGCAATTCCACGTCACGACTGACGGGGGCGATTCGCCAGTCGGCGGGTGCCGTGAGTGAAAGCGTTGCCCGGCACGGCTGCTGCTGCAGATTCTGGACGACCACGGAAACCAGCGGTTGTGTGGCAGGCGGAACCGTGAGGGGCTCGATGCGCAGCCGCACAGGTTCCGCCGCCGATCCGGCGACTGCGAGCAGCCAACCGAGGCCAACGGAGAACGCAACTGCCGATCGAATCGCGTTTTGAGTGAGCGTGGGCATGGGGAACTCTCAAAAAGCGTGTTTGTCGAATCCACCCAGTTTAGCATGGTGACGGTTGGCTGGTAGCCGTTGACACGGGGCCGCTGTCGCTTTACCATGCTCAGTTTCCCGAAATAGCCAAGTCGGCTGACTGGCAGACAAGGTATGCCGGGAAAGAGGCGCCCCCGTTGCATCGCCACGGGCAATGACGTCTCGTTGTGATCTTAAGTCCTTGCCTGGAAAGAAGTTGCAGTTCCTGCTGAGTTTGAATTTCCAGCTCGGCAGTTCCGTTGCCGTCCATCCTTTGTGCTTTTGTTGGATTGAGTTATGGCAGTACCCAAGAGAAGGCAGTCGAATTCCCGAACGGGCAAGCGCCGTTCCCACCACCACAAGAAGCCGAAGCAGCTGACCTACTGTCCGAAGTGCAGCACGGCCGTCCCGACCCATGTTGTGTGCCCTAATTGCGGCTACTATATGGGACGCGTCGTCGTCGAGTCAGCCGAGGAATAGGCGAGGATCGGACTTTGAGCAAGATTGCCTTTCTGTTTCCCGGGCAGGGCGCGCAAACCGTGGGCATGGGAGCGCAGCTGGCAGAGCGGTTGCCGGCGGCGCGTCGGCTGTTCGAGCGCGCGGCCGAAGTGCTCGGCTACGATCTGGCGGAGATTTGCTTTAACGGCCCCGACGAGGACCTGGATTCGACGGTCTACAGCCAGCCCGCTCTGTTCGTGACCAGTCTGGCGGCGTTGGAGTCGTTGCGCCAGGAGTCGCCCCAGACGGTCGACGCGTGTGCGGCGGCAGCGGGCCTCAGCCTGGGCGAGTACACGGCGATTGTTTTTGCCGGCGCGATGGAATTCGACGCCGGACTGAAGCTGGTGCAGCAGCGGGGGCAAGCCATGCAGGAGGCTTCCGACCGCACGCCCAGCGGCATGGTCAGCATCCTGGGACTGGATCCGGACCGGGTTCAGCAGTTGTGCGAGGAAGTCCGGCGGGAAGGGGAGGTTTTGCAGTGCGCCAATTTCCTCTGTCCGGGGAACGTCGCGGTTTCCGGACACAATGCGGCCTGTGAGCGGATCGCCGAGGCGGCCACTCAGGCGGGGGCGATGAAAGTCGTGCCGCTGGCGGTGGCCGGTGCGTTTCACACGCCGATCATGGATTCCGCGGTCGAGCGTTTGGCGGCGGCCCTGGCGGATGTGCCGATGCGCAAGCCGCGGATCCCCGTGATCTCGAACGTCGACGCGCGGCCGCACGAAGACCCGGAGGAACTGCGGCAATTGCTGATCCGGCAGGTTGTTTCGCCCGTGCGTTGGGACGACTCGATGCGCTACTTGTTGGGCGAAGGTTTCGACCTGTTCTACGAAATCGGCGCGGGACGAGTCCTGCGAGGGCTTTTGAAGCGGATTGACCGCAAGGCCAATTGCGAGAATGTCTCGTGCTGATCGCGCCCGGCGGCCCGCCCGGCGAACAAGGGACCGGCTCCGATCCCGACGACTTGGCGTCCGCCCAGTATCGCCGGTCCGGACCGGTTTGTGATCCGCGCTGACGTTGGTCGGCGAGATGGCGAAAAAGGAGTTGCAGCGATGGCAGATCAGTCAACCTTGGGCCTGTCGGCGAACCTGACGGGCCAAGTCGCGATTGTGACCGGCGCGTCGCGGGGCCTGGGCAGGGCGAGCGCGATCGTGCTGGCTCGCAATGGCGCCAAGGTCGCTTGTATTGCCCGCGATGCGGAGAAGCTGTCCGAAACGGTCGCCGAGATCACCGGCCTGGGAGGCCAGGTGGAAGCGTTCGCCTGCGACGTCCAGGACCGCAAGTCGATCGATGTGCTGGTGGACCGCATTTGTGCGGAATGGGGCCGTCTGGATATCCTCGTCAACAATGCGGGGGTCACCCGTGATACCTTGTTGCCGCGCATGTCGGACGAGCAGTGGGACGACGTGATTTCGACCAATCTGACGGGTGCGTTTTTGTTTGCGCGGGCGGCTTCGCGGCACATGATGATGGCCAAGTATGGGCGGATCATCAATATGGCCAGCGTCACGGGAATCATCGGGAATGCCGGCCAGACCAACTATGCCGCCACCAAAGCCGGTTTGATTGGCCTGACGCGCAGCCTGAGCCGCGAGTTGGCAGGGCGACGGGTTACTGTCAATGCTATCGCGCCGGGATTCATCGAAAGCGACATGACGCGGGTGTTGGGAGCTGCGATTCTGGAGGACGCCAAGAAACGGATTCCGGCCAAACGGCTGGGCAAGCCGGAAGACATCGCGGCCGCCGTGCTGTTTTTGGCTAGTCCGGCGGCCTCCTACGTCACCGGCCAAGTGCTGGTGGTAGACGGAGGCATGACGAGCTGACGGCGTGCTATCACGCCAAGTCGCTCTTGACCAAGATTGACAGAATCCTTTATCTTTTGGCGGGTTACGTCCCGAAAAAGACTTGATTAGATTTCGGTTCAGGCTTAAATCAACGCGGAGTTTGGCTCCGCGGTTCTAGCTACCAAGTGGGAGGAGTGCAGAAGTGTCTTCAGTTGCCGAACGAGTGATTGATATTGTGGCCGAACAGCTGGGCGTCGATAAAGAGAAAGTGAAGCCGGAAACGCACTTCATCAACGACCTCGGCGCCGACTCGCTGGATACGGTGGAACTGGTCATGGAATTGGAAGAGGAGTTCGACATCAACATCCCTGACGACGCCGCAGAAAAGATCGAGACGGTCGGTCAGGCGATCAAGTTTATCGAAGAAGCGCAGTCCTCCTGAGAGAGTGTGAGCCACCAGCATGAAACGACGCGTTGTCGTCACCGGCCTGGGGGTCGTCACGTCGCTGAGTCTGAAGGTGGATGACCTGTTCGACCGATTGTGTCGCGGCGAGAGCGGAGTTCACGCGATTCGCCATTTCGACACGACGGAGTTCAAGGTCAAGTTCGGCGGCGATGTGTACGACTGGGACCCCGGTGATTATATCGACAAGAAGGAAGTCAAGCGGATCGATCGGTTCACGCAGTTCGCGATGGTGGCCGGCATCGACGCCGCGCAGGACTCGGGCTTGGATTTCGCCCGCGAAGACTCCTTCCGTTGTGGGGTCGTTCTGGGATCCGGCATCGGCGGGCTGAATGAAATCGAAGCCCAGATGGCACGGTTGCTGAGCAAAGGACCGGACCGCGTCTCGGCGCTGACCATCCCCAAGCTGATGCTGAATGCCGCCGGTGGCAATCTGTCGATCCGCTACGGCTTGCGCGGGCCTAATTACACGGTGGCGACGGCCTGCGCCAGTGCGACCAACGCCATCGGCGACGCCTTCAAGACGATCCAATACGATGAGGCCGATGTGATGATCACCGGCGGCACCGAGGCGGCGGTGACGCCCATGGGCTTGAGCGGCTTTCAGAACATGAAAGCCCTGTCCATGCGGAACGAGGACCCGCCGCGCGCCAGCCGCCCCTTCGACGCCGAACGCGACGGCTTCGTACTGTCGGAAGGCGCGGGGCTGGTGGTGCTGGAGGAACTGGAACACGCCAAAGCCCGCGGAGCGCGGATCTATGCCGAACTGCTGGGCTTTGGCGCCAGCGGCGACGGCGGACATATCACCCAGCCGGATGAACAAGGGCTGGGGGCCGCCAAGGCCATGACCAGCGCGCTGCGCGACGCCCGCTTGGACCCGGCCGAGATGGTCTATATCAACGCCCATGGCACCAGCACCTGGCTGAACGACCGGGCGGAGACGTTCGCCATGAAGCAGGTCTTCGGCGATCACGCCTGCCAGTTGAGCATTTCCAGCACGAAGAGCAATTTGGGACACACGTTGGGCGCCAGCGGCGGGATCGAGCTGGTGGTCACGGTCAAGGCCATCCAACGCGGCGTCGTGCCGCCCACCATCAACCTGCTGACTCCCGACCCCGAGTGCGATTTGGACTATACGCCCAACCAGCCGCGCCAGCGCGACATCCGCGTCGCCATGAGCAACAGCTTCGGGTTCGGCGGCCACAACGCGTCGGTGATCGTCGGCCAACTGCGAAACGGAACGCCGTAAGGACCGCCGAACCAATTCGTGTCGCATTGTCGCCTTTCGCTCCGCGAAAGGACGTTCCTTCGCGGAGCGAAAGACGACACTTATTCCCTCGCCGGTTCCTCGTGCCTACTCCTTCCCCGCCACACATGCCGCCACGGCCAAGTCGCCGGTCACGTTCAACACGGTGCGGCACATGTCCAGGATGCGGTCGATGCCCAGGATGATCGCGATCGATTCGCCGGGCACGCCGACGCTTTGCAGGACCAGGACAATCATGGGAATCGAGCCGCCGGGGACGCCGGCGGTCCCCACGCCGCTGATCACCGCCAGCAGGACCACCATGACCTGCTGGATCAGCGTCAGGTCCACCCCAAAAACCTGGGCCAGGAACAGGACCACGACGCCTTCGTACAGCGCGGTGCCGTTCTGATTGCCGGTCGCGCCGACGGTCAGGACGAACCGGGACACGGCGGGCGGCAGACGCAGACGCTCCTCCGCCACACGGATGGAAACCGGCAGCGTGACATTCGAACTGGACGTGCCGAAGGCCACCAGCATGACCTCGCCGATTTGACGAAAGAACTGCCACGGGCTGCGGCGGCCGATGACGATCAGCAGCAACGGATAGACCACGAACAACTGGACCACGAAGCCGAGCAGCGTCGTGCCGACGAACCAGGCCAGCGTCACCAGCAACTCGCCGCCCAACCGGGCCGTCATGGCGAACACCAGGCAGGCAACGCCCAGCGGCGCCAGTCGCATGGCCCAGTCGAGGATCTTCATCGAGGCGGCAAACAGGCCCTCCAGCACGCCCACGACGGCTTGCCCCGCCGTCCCCACCTGCGCCAGGGCCGCACCGAAGATCAAGGCGAAGAACATCACCGCCAGAATGCCGTTCCCCTTGGAACTGCCGTCCAACGCCCCGGCCATTTCTTGAAGCGGGTTTTCGGGGATGATGTCCAGCAGCGTGTCCTTCAGCGACTTGGCGCCCTTGCTCTTGGCAATCGTCTCCACGGCGCCCTTCGAGTACTGCGCCCCCAGCGCCTCCCGCTTGGTCTCGCCCAACCGCTCGCCGGGCCGAAACGTGTTCACCAGCGTGACGCCGATCAGCACGGCCGCGGTGGACAGCACCAGCGTATACAGCAGCGTGCGCAGCCCGACGCGTCCCAACCGGCGGAGGTCGCCCAATTCGACCACGGCCAAGGCCAGCGCGGAGATCACCAAGGGCAGGACGACCATCAGCACCAGCCGCAGGAAGATCCGCCCCACGGGATCGGCGACGTGCAGCGCCGCCCAGTCCAGCCGGTCATCGACGCCGTTGCCGTCCAGATCGAGGGCGTCGGCGACGCCCGCCTGGTGTGGGCGGGCGAAATAGGTGTGCGCGGCGAGTCCGAGGACCGCGCCCAGCAGCAAGCCGATCAGGATCTTCCAGTGCAAGGCGATTCGGCGGCGCGGGGGGGCGGGCAGGGACGGTTCCGAACCGGAAGAAGTGGCTGCGGGCATCGCGTGAATCCTTCAATCGTCGTCGTGCGCAGCACGCAGGCACGCGGCGGCACGAATGCGGAATCCGAAACATTTTTCCATTTTTTGCGGGTTTTTCCACGGCCCTACCCTGGCTCAAGCCCAATCCTACCCTTCGGCCAAGTTGCGCCAAGGGTAGCCAGCCCTGAGTTGACCACTCGGAAAGGTCAGTAGGTTTTCGACATGGAAACCGATTCGGGCATCGCGAAACAGTGCCCAGCCGGTTGCGTTGTCCTGCCGCTTGCAGTAAGGTCAACTGCCGTTGTGCAACTGCCGAGATAACCCCCGTTTCGTGAGGAAGACCATGAAGAATCCAGACCTTGCCATTTCCCGCAGAATGTTCCTTGGCGGCGCCGCAGCTGTGGCCGCATCTCCCCTGCTGCCCGGCCTTACCGCCGCCGCCTCGGACGCCCGGCCCAACTCCAAATTCAACGGCGTGCAGATCGGAGTCATCACCTACAGCTACCGCAGCCTGCCCGGCAGCGCCGAGGACCTGCTCAAGTACATCCTCCAAGGCGGCATCAGTTCGGTCGAGTTGATGGGCGGCCCCGCCGAGCAATTCGCCAAAGCCTGGATGGAGAAACAAGGTGGCGGCAAGCCCGCTCCCGACAAACAGTCCTCGGCGTCGATGGACGGATTCAAAGCCCTGCGAAAGATGTACAACGACGTCGGCGTCAACATCCATATCGTCAAGTTTGGGAACATCGGCGATGCCAAAATGTCCGACGAACAGATCGAATACTACTTCGCCGTCGCCAAAGCCCTGGGCGCCAAGGGCATTACCCGAGAACTGTCGGAGCCTGCCGCGGAACGCCTTGGCCCCCTGGCCGACAAGCACGAGATCATGATTGGGTTCCACAACCACACCCAACTCAAGCCGACCACCTACGACGGCAAGATTCTCTCGCACGGCAAATACCTGGGCATCAACCTGGACATCGGCCACTACCTCGCCGGCACGAACGAACACCCCCTGCCGCTGATCGAAAAACACTGCGCCCGAATTCTGAGCCTGCACTTGAAAGACCGGAAACGGGACAACGGTCCCAACGTGCCCTTCGGCCAGGGTGACACTCCGGTCACGGAGGTGCTCCAGTACATGAAGAAGAACCGGCTGACCTTCCCCGCCGATATCGAGTTGGAGTACCCGGTTCCCAAGGATTCCGACGCCGTGCGGGAAGTGGCCAGGTGCGTGCAGTTCTGCAAGCAGGCCTTGGCGTAGCACGAGCGGGGCAGCCCGGCACGCGATCGGGAGTTGATGCCGCATGCGCAGCCCGGCTGCTGCAGAACAGCCGGGCTGCTGCGAGAACCCACCGAAACGTCACCGCACTCCGGTCACCGGCGGACGGGATTCAGCGCCGCACATGAGCCGTGCCGTGACTGACCCCGTGAGACCGATCGCCTGCCGCAGCCTTCAGCGGTTGACCGTGCTCATGTCGGGGTAGCGTTGGCCAGCGGTCGTCCCGCGGGGCGCCGCGACCGCGAGCAACTCCAGTTCGTCCTGGGTCAGCTCGATCTCTGCCGCCGCCGCGTTTTCCGCCAGATAGCGTTGGTGCTTGGTCCCCGGGATCGGGACGATGTCCTCACCCTGGGCCAGGAGCCACGCCAGGGCGAGTTGGGCGGGCGTGACGTTCCGTCTGGCGGCGATCTCCTTGACGCGTTCCGCCAACTGGAGGTTTTTCTGGAAGTTCTCGCCCTGGAAACGAGGCGAATTGCGGCGCCAGTCGCCTCTGGGGATGTCCTGGGGACGCTGGAACCGGCCGGTGAGGAAGCCGCGACCCAACGGGCTGTAGGCCACGAAGCCGATGCCCAACTCGCGGACCGTGCGGAGGATCTCCTGTTCCGGCTCGCGGCTCCACAGCGAGTATTCGGTCTGGAGGGCCGTGATGGGGTGCACCGCGTGGGCGCGGCGAATGGTCGCCGGCGCCGCCTCCGACAGCCCCAAGTAGCGCACCTTGCCTTTCTGGACGAGTTCCGCCATGGCGCCCACGGTGTCCTCGATGGGCGTGTCCAGGTCCACGCGGTGCTGGTAGTACAGGTCAATCGTCTCGACGCCCAGACGCTGGAGCGAAGCGTCGCACGCCAGACGCACGTATTCCGGTTTGCCGTTGATTCCTCTCCAACTCCCATCCGGCCACCGGTCATTGCCGAACTTGGTGGCCAACACAACCTCGCTCCGGCAGTGCCGGATCGCCTGGCCGACCAGAACTTCGTTCGTGAACGGCCCATACATGTCCGCCGTATCCAGGAAGTTGATCCCCAGTTCCAAACCGCGGTGGATCGTCGCGATCGACTCCGCGTCGTCGCTGGGCCCGTAGAACTCGCTCATGCCCATGCAGCCCAATCCCAAGGCGGAAACCACAAGACCCTGGCTGCCAAGTTGTCGTTGCTTCATGTCCATTGGCTCCGCTCCGCAACCTCATTGCTGGCGACGCGTTTTAGAACCGCTAACAAAACCGTTCGGCGCGGGTCTCTGACCCCGCCGAAACCGCCGACCGAAGACATCTCCGATTTCGGTTTTGTTAGCGGTTCTAAGTCATTCGAAGGCACAGCATCCCTTGCCGCACTCGGGCTGGCCGCAAGCGGCCATCGACGGCATTCCGCACATCGGCAAGGGACCCGATCCAGACACAGTGGGGGCGGCCGTCACGCTCAGGTGCTTCTCGAGATTGCGGCTCTTGCACTTCGGGCACTCGGCGGCCTCTTCGCCGCGGATCAACAATTCAAAATCGCTGTGGCACTTTCGGCAAGTGTATTCGTACAGTGGCATGCGCTGCGTTCTCCAGGAGGACTGTGTTCGTACCCCATATTCTTAGCACGTGGCCGCGGATCTGACCAGAGCCGTAGCCGCACGCTGGCGCGGACCTTGCACTACCGGCCGAATGGGCGGAGACAGATCACTCGGCAATTTCGGGGGACTCACGAAAAGTCAGCTTGGACTACTTCCAGGTGACCCGTTCCGGTTCCATTCCCCAACGCCGGGTGGTCCAACGAGCTTTTGCACCGTGATTTCGGGTGGAGTCTAGCGCATTCGCTTTGACAATTCGTCGCGAACGGTATCAAATACGGGCGCTCGTTGGGGAGCAAATCTCATTCTCTCTCATCTTCACAAGGGGCTTAGTCATGTTCGCGCGAAGGTCGCTCTCTGCTTGTGGATTTGGACAATCACAGCGAATTCGGAACTCGATGCGTCGCAGACGCGAGAAGTCTGCCGGTCGTAGGAAATTCGTACCACAGTTGGAGACCTTGGAGGACCGCTTACTGCTGAGTCTCGGGAGTCTTTTCGAGATCGACGGCAATGCCCTCCAGACCGTGTCGGGATCGCATGATTGGGACCAAGTCTACAGTGACCGGGTCTCGCACACGCTGCCGCCCAACTCCTCCGGAACACAGGCCCTGCAGTTTGTCACGGACCCAACCGATTCCACATTGGATACTAGCTTCACATCGGGTAAGGATACCCAGGATATCACGTCTTGGAGATGGGCAAACGAGGCGGTTCCAACGGCCAAGGCCGACTTGGAACACGGTTTTGCCGCCGCGTACCAAGAGTCCGGCTTTGCAGACTACGGAGCAGTCCACACGTTTGCCTATGTCGGTGCCGACCGCTGGAACAACAGCGGAACCACTTCCGTCGGCATCTGGTTTTTCCAGAACCCAATTGCGTTGGGCACTGACGGCACCTTCGTGAACAAGGACACGGGCGCGCCCATGAGGCATGGGAACGGCGATGTTTTGTTCGTGGCGGAGTTTGGCGGTTCAAGCAGCGTGCTTATCACCTCGTACAAGTGGACGGACGGCAAGCTTTCAAAAAAGCAGGACCTCCCAGCCAACCAGGGAATGGGGGCCGTCAACTTGGCACCAATCGACGTCCCCTGGCCTTTCGTGGACAGCACAGGCGCAACGTCTCCCCAAGTGGGCGAGTTTTTTGAGGTGGGCGTAGATTTGAACGAGCTTTTCGGCTTGCCCCAGGATCAGCTTCCCGAGTTCACTTCGTTCCTCATCTCAACCCGTTCCTCGAGTTCAACCAGCTCGACCCTTCAGGACTTCATCATCGGCGACATTTCGATCGGTTTCGACGTGGCGGTGACAAAAACCGCCGATAGCCCAAGCGTGTACCCGGGGGTTCAGGACGGACTGGGCTTCACCGTCACCGTCAGCAACGCCGGTGTGGGGGACCTTCAGAACGTGACCTTGGTCGACCCGTACCCGACCGGCGCGCTGCCCTCGGGAGCCAGCAACGATATCGTTTGGGCGATTCCGGAGGGAGGAAACCCAAGCGGCCTGTTCGTGCTCAACGGGACCACCGCGGGCGCGCAAACCCTCACCCTGGCGCCGAACACCAATCTGTTGTTCAATCAATCCATCTCCGTTCACATCGTCGGTACGGCCACTCTGAACGATGTCAGCGACACACCACTGAGCAACACCGCCCGCGTGGCGGCGGAAAATGAAGAGCCGAATTTCTTTGGCAACAACACGGCCACCGCGGCGATCACCGTCATCGCCAACCCCAGCCTGTCGATCGACGACGTGACGGTGAACGAAGGCGCCGGCACGGCGACGTTCACCGTCAGCCTGTCGGCGGCCAGCGGTTTGGGCGTGAGCTTCGATTACGCCACCGCCAACGGGACGGCCACGGCCGGCCAGGATTACACGGCCACCAGTGGCAGCGGTAGTATCGCCGCGGGCAGCACGTCGACCACGATCACGGTCCCAATCCTGGAAGATGCGCTGGACGAACTCAACGAGACGTTCAACGTCAACCTGTCCAACGCGGTCAACGCCACGATCGCCGACGGCACGGGCGTGGGCACGATCGTGGACAACGAGGCGTCCCCCACGCTGTCGATCAATGACGTGACGGTGAACGAAGGTGCCGGCACGGCGACGTTCA
>CAYPGE010000032.1:0-34850 GCA_964409865.1 uncultured Pirellulaceae bacterium | reverse complement strand
CACCGTTCGGCGCGGGTCTCTGACCCCGCCGAAACCGCCGACCGGAGGTCTCCGATTTCGGTTTTGTTAGCGGTTCTTCGTTCGTGGTTTGAGAAACGTTCATCGCCTGCCCGGAAATTCAGTCTCGCTACCCCGGCGACAAGGTTGTGCCGCGTGCGGGTGTACGGGCCTACGGCTTGCCGTCGACCGGCTGCTCGATCGTCAGCTTGCCGCCCAGCGTCGCCGCCAGGTCGGGCAGATCATAGGTTGTCAGCGCAGAGTGGACGATCTGCGAGCCCTGCACCTGGGTCAGCCGGCTGTAGATCACGCCCGACCAGGACGCCAGGGTGCCGACCAGCTTGACCGAGCCGAACAGGTTCGCCTCGATCGCGGCCGCGTGCAGCGCCGGAATGCCGGCCGCGCCCACGGCCACCAGCTCGACGCCGGTCGGCTGCGAATTCGCTCCCGCGCGCGCCTTCAACCAGCGGGCCGCCTGCAGCACGTCCTCGGCCTGCAGCCCCACGTAGGATCGTCCCAGCAGGTAGGCGGTGAACGCGTCCTTCCATTCCGAGCCGGCGGGCTTCGTCTGGCCGGTTCCGCGCAGATCGACCGCCAGGACGGGGCGTCCCTCCAAGACCAGCCGCTCGATCGGGCCGCCCGGCGCCGCGTCCGCAGCCTTTCCCTGTTCATGGACGTACAGCACTGCCGGCAGCGATTCCCGCTTCTCCGGCAGGAAGCTGAGCGCAGGCAGGACGATTCCCTCCTCCGTTTTGAGGACCAGCTTCTCGATCCGATAGCCCGGACGCTCGACCGTACCCGCGCTCTCGATGGCCGGCTGGGGCAGTTCATCCAGTCGCCGGAAACCAGCCAGTTGCCGGACCTTGGCCAGCTGCTCCGCACGATCGCCGGCCTTCCACGCCTCGGCTCGCCGCGGGGCCAGCATTTTCTCGTAGTCCTCGTTCAACTCGTACACGGAGCGGGCGCCGGGCAGGAGCATCACCTGGCCTTCCGGCGTACACTGGACTTCTTGCTCGTTCAGCCGTTGGATCGCCGGCTCGACCAGCGGCTCATCCTTGCCTCGCAGCCAGCGCGACAGCCACCGCACAACGCCTTCGCGCTGGGTGGTGTTGTAGTTGTGGCCCGCGTCGTTTTCCAGCAACTCGACCCGTTCCGGAAAACCGAGCCGTGTGTACAGACGCTTGGCGTAGCGAAACGTCTCCCAGGCCCCGCCGATGTCGAAAAAGTCCTTGGTGGCGACGCACATCAGGATCGGCGTCGGGGCGCGCATCATCACATAGTCGGCGTGATCCATGCCGAAGGCCAGCTGGCCGAAGATATTCTGCTCGGCGTCCTGCGGGCCGATGGTCCGCAGCAGAGCCGGAAAGCCGCACAGGTAGCAACTGGGCGCCGCCGCCCCGATGCGGTCGTCCAACGCCATCAGGTAGCTGGTCTGCGTGCCGCCGCCGCTGTTGCCGGTGCAACCGATCCGCTGCGGATCGACTTCGGGCCGGGACTGGAGGTACTCGATGGCCCGCATCCCGTCCCAGATTTCGAACCGCGCGGTGTTGCGGCCCAGCAGCGTGCAGCCAATGCCGAACATGGTGTGGGCCCGCGTCCCCCAGTGCTTTGGCCAGCCGTCCGGGCCCAGGTACTGGCCGCGTTCGCCCTGGTCGATCGGATCGAACACGAGCGCCGCCATCCCGGACAGGGCCAGAAATGCGCCGACGGTCTGGTACTCGTCATGGGCTTTGGCATTTTTCGCGTGGCCACAGGGCACTAGCACTCCGGGATACGGCGGCGGAAAGCGGTCCGCCGCGGGCAGGAACAACAGCGCCGTGACGAAGTGTTTTGGCTGGCTCTCGAAAATGATCTTCTCCACGCGATAGCCGTCGCGCGCCACGGTTCCGGTGACTTGCGGATGGAGCGGCATGCCTTCGGGCAGGCCGCCGATCGCGGCCAGGAACTTCTCCCGTCGCTCTTTCTGATAAGCCGCGATCGCCTCCGGTTGGGTGCGGGCTTCATATTCCGCCCGCCAGCGCTGGAAGGCCGCTTCGGCGTGCCGCTGCCAGTACTGTTTCATCATTTCCCCAGGCTTCTCGCCGGGGATTTTGCCGAACGGCACGTCCAGATCCGAGGGCGGCTTGGCTGCCTCGCCAGCGTGTGCCGCAGTGAAGGCCAACAAAGCGAACACGAGAGCCGTGATGGAGTGTCGCTGCAACATGAGAGTGCCTCCGTGAAACCGAGTTCCAAACCGCGGTCATTGTAGCCCCGCCGTGCCACGACAGCCAAGATGCCTGCGTCTTGAGGAAGGCCGACTCGATCCTGGTTCGTCAACGCAAAATTCGCGTCGGGCATCAGAAGTGAGAGGCTGTGAAGAAATTGGGACAGGCACCTCGCAGCCTCCTGTTTTCTCAGGGATTGGCACGGTGCTAGCTCGGAGCCAGCCTCATTTTGCGATGGTCAACGCCTGTCGAACGGGCAACGGCAACAACGGATTTCGCGTAGCCAGCACTTTGCGGCGGGCGGATTTGCCCGTCGAGCCGGAATTCGGCAACCCGAAAGACGTCGCTATCGCTTGCGAAACCAGCCCCCGCGAGCGTAGACTTCCAGCAAGTTCGCGGGCCATTCTGCTCGGAGATCGGCCGCATAGCACGGCCGGCACGGACTCGTCCGAGCAGGCCAGCCACAGCTTGTGTGCAGAATGCAGGGATATGAGGCACCAGAGCACGTTCAACGAAGCGAGAGCAGTCGAACTCCTTCGACTTGGTTCCGGTCTCACCAATGCCAACTTCCGCGATGGACAGCTGGAGGCCATCCGCCACGTGTTTGAAGGACGCGGACGGCTGCTGGTCGTGCAGAAGACGGGCTGGGGCAAAAGCTTCGTTTACTTCATTGCTACCAAGCTGCTACGGGAGGCGGGAAACGGTCCTGCCTTGCTCATCTCGCCCTTGCTGGCTCTGATGCGCAACCAGATCGCGGCGGCGGAGCGGATGGGCGTTCGAGCCCTGACGATCAACTCCGACAATCAGGACGAATGGTCAGACATCGAAGCGGCGATTGAACGAGACGAGGTGGACATCCTGTTGATCTCGCCCGAACGGCTGGCCAACGAACGTTTTCCTACGGAAGTGCTGGCTGGGGTCGCGGCGCGGATCGCCTTGCTGGTGATTGACGAAGCTCATTGCATTTCGGATTGGGGGCATGATTTTCGACCTCACTATCGTCTGCTGGAGCGTATGGCGGGTAGCTTGCCGATGAACCTGCGGCTGCTGGCGACCACGGCCACCGCGAACAATCGGGTGATGGACGACTTGCGGATGGTGCTGGGACCGAACCTCGACGTTTCGCGGGGCGACCTGAACCGGCCGTCGCTGACACTGCAGACGATACGTCTACCCAGCCAAGCAGAGCGATTGGCTTGGCTGGCCGAGCAGTTGGCCGCCCTGCCGGGCCAGGGAATTGTCTATACTCTGACCGTGCGCGATGCGGTCCAGGTGGCGGAGTGGCTTCGCTCGCGGGGCTTGAATGTCGCCGCTTACACGCGGGAGGCGGGCGAGAACCGGGGCGAACTCGAACGGGCTTTGATGGAGAATCAGGTCAAGGCGCTGGTTGCTACGACCGCCTTGGGAATGGGTTTCGACAAGCCCGATCTCGCCTTCGTGATCCACTATCAGACGCCGGGATCGGTGGTAGCCTATTACCAGCAGGTGGGGAGTGCAGGCCGGGCCTTGGACGCAGCTTATGGGGTCCTGCTCAGCGGTGAGGAAGAGACGGACATCACCGACTACTTTATCGATAGTGCTTTTCCGACGCAGACGGAAGTCCGCGTTGTGCTCGACGCTTTGGAAACGTCGCCGGAGGGACTTTCGGTTCCCGAACTCATGGCAAGGGTCAATCTGAGCAGAGGCCGGATCGACAAGACCATCTTGCTGCTGTCCTTGGAATCGCCTGCCCCGGTCGTCAAGCTGGGCCCGAAGTGGCAGTTGACGGCGGCCGACTTGAGCGAGGCGTTTTGGCGGCGCGCGGAACGGCTGACGAGCTTGCGGCGTGACGAACAGAAACAGATGCAGGACTACGTGAATCTCAGATCGGGACACATGCAGTTCCTCGTTCGGGCATTGGATGGGGATCCCCGCACGGTCCGCGCCCCCGCGTTGCCGCCGCTGCCGACGACACCCGATTCAACCTTGGTACGGCAAGCCGTGGCTTTCCTGCGGCGATCCAGCCTGCCATTCGAGCCGCGGAAGCAGTGGCCGGCAGGCGGAATGCCACAATACGGTCTCAGCGGACGAATACCTGCCGATCTGCAGGCTCAGCCCGGAAAGGCTCTCTGCGTCTGGGGCGACGCCGGCTGGGGAGGCTTGGTACGAGACGGCAAGTATCGAGACCGGCGTTTTTCGGACGAACTGGTGGAAGCCTGCTTGGGCCTGCTGCGAGAGTGGAATCCGCAACCAGAGCCCGCCTGGGTGACGAGCATCCCATCGCTTCGGCATCCCGATCTGGTGCCCGATCTGGCTCGGCGGTTGGCCGCGGTGTTGAACCTGCCTTTCGAGGTCGTATTGGAGAGGATCGACGATCGGCCCGAGCAGAAGACGATGGCAAATAGCACGCAACAGGCGCGAAATGTCGATGGTTCTCTGGTTGTCAACGCCAGGCCGATGCGCACCATGCCCGTGCTGCTCGTGGACGACATGGTCGATTCACGCTGGACGATTACGGTTGCGACTTGGTTGTTGCGTTCCTACGGTTGCGGCGAGGTGTTCCCGCTCGCGCTTGCCCTCACTGGACACGATGCATGAACACGACCTTATCACCCGACGCACAGGCAATCCTCCTGCTCGCGGCGCCACTGATCGTGGGGCGAGCCGGAAGCTCGCCGGATTATCTGACCCCCGGCGAATACAAGCGATTGGCGCGATTCCTCCACGACAGGCAACGGCGACCCGCCGATTTGCTCGCAACCGGCGATCGACAACTACTCGCGGAATGCGAAGAAGTTGTCGACGGCGATCGTCTCCAAAGGCTGCTGGGGCGAGGTTTTCTGCTGAGCCAGGCAATCGAACTCTGGCAGACGCGGGCCATCTGGGTAGTGAGCCGAGCCGACGCCGACTATCCGAGGCGGCTCAGGTCGCGATTGAAAGACGATGCGCCGCCGGTTTTATACGGCTGCGGAGACGCGGCGATTTTGGCTGCGGGTGGTCTGGCGGTCGTCGGATCTCGGCATGTGGACGAGGCCTCGATCGAATACGCCACGGGCATCGGGAGGCTTGTCGCTCAAGCGAATCAAGTCCTTGTGTCGGGCGGCGCACGCGGCATCGATCAAGCCGCCATGCGAGGCGCGCAGGAAGCCGGCGGCAACGTGGCGGGGGTCTTGGCGGACAGCCTCGAAAGGACGGCATTGAGCCGCGAACACCGCAACCTCTTGAGGGATAGGCGGCTGGTACTGGTATCGCCCTATGATCCCTCGGCTGGTTTTAGTGTGGGGCACGCCATGCAGCGCAACAAGCTGATCTATGCGCTTGCGGATGCGGCACTGGTGGTAAGCTCGGATTACATGAAGGGCGGTACCTGGTCGGGTGCGATCGAGCAGCTGGAAAAGCTGCGGCTCGTGCCTGTCTATGTCCGGTCCAGCGGTGAAAACGGACCAGGGCTGGATGCGCTGCGGCGAAAAGGCGCGTCACCCTGGCCCAATCCAGAGACGCCGGAGGCATTGGCGGAACTGCTCGTGGTCTCGGCAGCGCCGAAGAAAGTGGCTCCCGATCAAATCGAACTCTTCTCGTCGGTGCGCGAGGAACCCGAGCAAGCCTATGACGCCCCAGCGGGCTTGCATTCGCACCAGGGCGTCATCGCCACCGAGTCCGTGGAATCGCGCTCGACTGCGGCCGAGGAGCTGTTTGCCAAGGTCCGAGAACTGCTCAAGAGGATGGAAGCTCCCAAGACCGACGCCGAGGTGGCTGCTGACTTGAATGTGCCAAGAAGCCTAGCGAAGAAGTGGCTTCAGCGATTGGTGGAGGAGGGTTTGCTGGAGAAACATGCCAAGCCAGTACGATATGGGCCAAAGTCACAGCTTTCTTTATTGGAATAAGGCACCTGCACAACGAGTTCCAGGAACAACAGCATGAGTGACAAGAGCACCAGCCGCGACGGACTGCAGTGGGCGGTCATGCGCGGCAATCGCTTCCGGGTGTGCGAACGAACGGTGGACCGCTTGCCGGCGGGGGCCTATACCTGTACCAGCGACGATCTGGGGACGTGTGTCTTCGAGCAGCGGAAACTGGAGGTCGATGACTTGATCGACTTCCCCGGCAGTCTTGCCGCCCAGTTGCTGGACGAGATCGAGCGTTTCTGGACGCTCGGCGACCGGATCTCCCCGCCGCCAAACGCAAGCGGTGGGTCAAGCTCAGCGAGGGCTTGTCGTTTGCCGCCTTGGCCGAGTTGATTATCAGTGTTTGATGTCTGGACAAGGATTTGGCCGAGACTGCGGCGGTCCTGAAGGAACTGGAGGCCCGCCAGCCGTCAAGTGATGACCACGACGGGGAACCGGGATCCCGCCGGCATCGTGATCCTTGGCATTCCTGCGACGACTTGCCGTTTTGAGCGGGACAAGGGGCTCAGACCAGAAAGGAAGAACGTCCATGAAAAGACAAAACCTGGCGCTCACCGTGTTGGCGGCTTGGTTGGCCGCCGTGGGGATCGTGCCAGCGGCGGAAGTGGCGGCGCCGGCGGAACCGATGAGCGTGTGGTTCGTGAGCCCGGCCAAGTCGTTCCATGAATCCTGCCCGCTGGGCAACGGACGGCTGGGGGCCATGGATTTCGGCGGCGTGGGCCGCGAGCGAATCGTGCTCAACGAATCCTCCCTCTGGTCCGGCGGGCCGTACGACGGGAACAACTACGACGCCTACAAGTGCCTGCCGGAGGTGCGGGAAAAGCTGTTCGCGGGCGATATCTCCGCGGCTGGCGGCGTTCTGAACAAGAGCTTCCGTTATGCCGACGGCGTGCGCGGCTGGATGGATGTCAACCAGTTCGGCTGCTACCAGACGCTGGGCGATCTGATCGTCGATTTCGACAACAGCCCGGAGCCGAAGCTTTCGTCGCCCAGCGGACACGGGCCCGGCGACGGCAAGGGCATCGAGAACACGGTGGACGAGAATCCGGGCACGAAGTGGTGCGTGAACAACGGCAACGCGCCCGTGAGCTGGCAGATGCAGTTCCCCGATCCGCAGACGGTCAAGTCCTACGCCTTCACCAGCGGCGATGACGTGCCGCAGCGCGACCCGCGGTCCTGGGTGCTGGAAGGTTCGGCGGATGGCAAGACGTGGACTGAAGTGGATCGGAACGGATTAGATCAGCCATTCGAGAAACGCCACCAGACGAAGACGTTCGAGATCGCACGGCCTGCGCTATTCCGCTTTTTCCGGTTCACGTTCGCGCCGCGGCCGATCGGCAGCCTTCAGGTCGCGGAGGTCAGCCTCGCCGGCACCGTCAAACCGCCGCCGCCCGTCGTGGGTGACGGATACCGCCGCGATCTGGATCTGATGCAAGGCGTGGCACACACGCAGTATCAGCGAGACGGCGTGAAGTTCGCTCGCGAATTGCTGGTGTCCAAGCCCGACGAGGTGATCGCGCTGAATTTGAAGGCCGATAAGCCGGGATCGTTGTCGTTCACTGCGGCGCTGGTGCGGCGGCATGACGCGGCTGTCCGCGCCGACGGCGGATCGTTTGTGCTTGAAGGGCAGTTGCCGTTCAACAGGCCGGACGCGGGGACGGCGCGTCTCGGAGCGACGCGGCCACGTGGACCGGGCTCTCCGAGACCGGATGCGCGTCTCGGAGAGACGCGGCTACGTGGGGACGAAGGCATGCAGTACGTGGCACTGCTTGGCGCGAGCGCCAAGGGCGGCAAGGTCTCGGCCACCGATGACGGTCTGGTTGTCGAACGCGCCGATGAGGTGACGCTGATCGTATCGGCCGGCACGGACTGGAAGGACCAGGAGTTTGCGAAACTGGCCCGGCAGCGGCTGGACGCAGCGCTGGCCAAACCGTTCGACGCGATTCGGGAAGCGGCCGTGGCGGACCACCGCCGCTTGATGGAACGCTGCCAGTTGACGCTGCCCGCCGGACCGAACTCCGCCTTGCCCACGCCGGATCGGGTGAAAGCGGCGGAACGGACCCCCGATCCCGCGTTGGCGGCGCTGTACTTCCAGTTCGGGCGGCACCTGGCCGTCAGCGGCTCGCGGCCCGATTCGCAGCTGCCGACCAATTTGCAGGGGATCTGGGCCGAGGAATACGACACGCCGTGGCGTGGTGATTTTCACAGCAACATCAATCTGCAAATGAACTACTGGCCGGTGGAGCCCGCCAACCTGTCCGACTGCCACCTGCCGCTGTTGCGGTTCATCCAATGCGTGGCCAAGGAAGGTGAGAAGACGGCCAAGGCGTACTTCAACGCTCCGGGCTGGATGGCGAACCACACGCAGAATCCGTGGTACGACACGGCGCCCAGCTTCCTGCCCGCTTGCATCGGGCCGACCTGCGGCGCGTGGCTCGCCCAGCACATCTGGCTGCACTATGCGTTTACGCAGGACAAGGAATTCCTGCGGGAATACTACCCCATCTTGCGCGGCGCCAGCCAGTTTATGCAAGCCGTGCTGGTAGAGGACCCGAAGACGCACCAACTGGTCGTCGTACCCTCCAACTCGCCGGAGAACAGCTATGCCTACACGGACCGCAACGGCCGGCGGCAGACGACGGCGCTGTGCATCGGCGCCACGTTCGACCAGCAGATCACCCGCGATCTGCTGAAGAACACCGCCGCCGCCGCGCGCATCCTGGGGATCGACGACGAGTTCGCCCGGAGCCTGGACGCCACGCGGGCTCGGCTCGCCCCGACCCGCGTCAACGCCGAGGGCCGGATCATGGAATGGCAGGAGGATTTCGAAGAGACGGAGGTGCATCACCGCCACGTTTCGCATCTGTGGGGCCTGTGCCCCGGCAGCGAGATCAACCCCAGCACGCCGGAACTGTACCGGGGCGCCCGTTTGTCGTTGGAACGGCGCGGCGATGCCTCGACCGGCTGGAGCATGGCTTGGAAAGCCAATTTCTGGGCTCGCTTGCACGACGGCGACCGCGCGGAGAAACTGCTGTCCATGCTCATCGGCCGCGGCGCGCCGAACCTGTTCTGTTTGCACGCGCCGTTCCAGATCGACGGCAACTTCGGCGGCTGCGCGGCGGTCGCCGAAATGCTGCTGCAAAGCCAGGAAACTACGGCCGACGGCCAACCGGTGCTGGAACTGCTGCCCGCACGGCCGAAAGCCTGGCACACCGGCCAGGTTGCCGGCCTGCGCGCCCGAGGCGGGTTTACCGTGGACATTTGCTGGAAGGACGGCGCGGTGACCGAGTACCGGGTCGCTTCGGCCGAGCCGCGTGCGGTAAGAATCAGAGTCAACGGAGAAGAGAAGACGATCCAAGCGGAGAGACTGTAGCTGCGCGATCCGAAATCACTTCCCGAGTGGCGGGCCCACAGTTGTGCTGCGGTCTCCCGACCGCAGCACGGGCCCGACCGCAGGTCTCCCAAAATCATCCAGGAGACCTGCGGTCGGCGGTTTCGGCGAGGTCGGGAGACCTGCGCCGAACAAGGTCGGGAGACCCGCGCCGAACAAGAATACCACGACCGAACACGTTCGGGATGAGGATTGCTCGGGATGAGGATTGCTTCATGACAAAATCAGGTTCGACTATCGTTCTGCTGCTGAGTTCCGCGATGGCGTTAAATGCCGCCCAGCCAGGCGAGGTTTCCTTGTCCGCGATTTCTTCGCCGATCGTTTTTCGCGGCGATGCCACGACGGCGTATCGCGATCCGACGGCGATCTATCACGACGGCTGGTTCCGGCTGTTCTTTACGCTCGTCAAGATCGAGCCGGACCAACGTCCGTTTTCCTGCACGGCGTGGAGCAAGAGCCGCGATCTGATTCACTGGAGCGAACCCGTCATCTTCACGCCGCGCGACCAGCATCTCAATTTCGGCAGCCCCGGCAATATCGTCCGCTACGGCGATCAGTGGGTGCTGTGTTTGCAGACCTACCCGCGTCCCCACGGCGAGATGTACGGCAATGCCACCGCACGGGTTTGGACGATGCGCAGCCAAGACCTGGAAACGTGGGGCCCGGCCGAACTGCTCCGCGTGAAGGGGCCGGATGTGCCCGTCGAGCAGATGGGGCGGATGATCGACGCGTTCTTGCTGGAGGACAAGGACCAGCCCGGCAAGTGGTGGTGCTTCTACAAGCAGGCGGGCGTGAGCAGGTCCTGGTCGCACGATCTGCAGACCTGGACGTACGCCGGCCGAACCTCGGCGGGCGAGAACGCCTGCGTCCTGGTCGACCGCGACGAGTACGTACTGTTTCATTCGCCCGGCAACGGTATCGGGGTCAAGCGATCCAGGGACTTGAAGCAGTGGCGGGACGAAGGCCTGTTGACGCTGGGACAAAAAGTCTGGCCGTGGGCGCAGGGCCGGCTGACCGCGGGTTTTGTGCTGGACCTGCGCGACGATCCTGCCGTGGGCCAGGCCCTGATGTTCTTCCACGGCTCGGATTTCCCCGAAGGGGATCCGCGCGGCGGCTTCGACAACTTCGCCAGCCTCGGTGTGGCCTGGAGCGATGATCTGAAGTCATGGACATGGCCGGGAAAGGATAGCGGCGACGGCGGGCGCTGACCCGGATTCATGCAGGCTGAATACTGAAGACTGAATAGTGAATACTGAATGCAGAATGGAAGCCGGCCGGCTCGCCCGTGAAGCATCGTTTCCACGATCAGGCTCCTGACGGCTTCTTCCCGGCATGAACTTCCGGTTGGCGGTTGCTCTGTGCCGCGCCGCTGCCATAATGGCGAATGGCGATCATCCGCGAGCTATCAACTTGAACTGAACGGAAGGGACCCCTCATGCGAACGTTGGACCGCAATGGATTCGCAGGCGTATTGCTTCTGAACGCACTGTTCGCCGCCGGGCCCCTCGCGGCAGGTGCCGCCGCGGCGGAGTTCACCATCGAGTCGCGGGATTTCGACGGCGGCAACGCGCGGGTGAGCCTCACCGGTCAGCCGTACGCCGACGGGCCGTCCTGCATCTGGAACGCGGGCGAGTTGCCGAATTGGGCGGAGTACGAGATCGAGTTTCCGGTCACCGCCGAGTACACCCTGTCGGCTTTGTACGCCGCCGAGCAGGCCCGCCCGGTCGAAATCAAGCTGGACGACAAGCAGGTTCACGTCGGGTTCAAGGGCGTGACGGGCAGCTGGAACACGTCGTCGGCCAAGTGGGAAGAGCAGTGCAAGCTGCCCATCGCCCGCGGCACGCACACGATCATGCTGCGCTGCGAGGGTCCTTTTCCACATATCTGCGGGCTGCGGCTGAAGTCGTCCGTGCCGTTTCCCGACGGCTGGCAGTTGCCGCGGCCCACGCCGGAGCAGCGGGCCGAGCGGATGCGGCGCGCCGCTCAGCGGGCGCAGATCAAGGCCAAAATCGCGGCGTTGGAGAACGTCGACCTGGAAGCCGTGCGGCTGGCCATCGACGACATGGAAAAGGAATTCGCGGGCCGCTACGACGCGGCGACACACAGGCAGGCCGTGGCCCGATTCGAGCGCGAGCGGGCGGAACTCCTGAAGGCACTGGCCGACGGCACCGACGCGGCGAGCGTACCGGTCGAGGCGGTCCTGGCCGGCATCCGCACCGCACTGCTGGCCAACCCGCTGCTCGATTTCGACCGGCTGTTGGTCGTACGTCGGAACTTCGGCGGCCCGAGGGCGCGATCCGTCGCCAGTTCCGACGCTGGCTTCGTGGCCCACAACTACGAGAATCAGACCTCGATGCCGCGCGGCGGCTGGGACAACGACATCGCCGTGCTGTCCAACCTCCGCGGCCAGCCGCGGATCGACCCGCTGTACAAGCCGTCCGGCGATCAGATCGTCCGCGACGTCCGGCTGGACTTCCCCGCCGATCGGATGCTGTTTTCCAGCATCGACGCCAACGGCCGTTGGGCCATCTTCGAGGTGCGCAGCGACGGCAGCGGCCTCGTGCAGCTGACTCCTAGCGACTACCCGGACCTGGACTACTTCGACGCCTGCTACCTGCCTGACGGACGCGTCGTGCTGTGCTCGACGGGCAACTACATCGGACTGCCGTGCTTGAACGGCCACGGGCAGGTTGCCAGCCTGTACCTGTTGGACCCGGCGACCAAGTCGCTGCGGCAGCTGACGTTCGACCAGGACAGCGACGCCGACCCGACCGTGCTGAACGACGGCCGCGTCCTGTTCCAGCGCTGGGAGTACAGCGATATTCCGCATTACTTCTCGCGGCGGCGGATGACCATGAATCCCGACGGCACGGGGCAGTTGGCGTTTCACGGCAGCAATTCCTGGTTTCCCACGGCGTTCCGTTTTGCCAAGGCGGTCCCCGACCACCCGACGCGAATCGTGGGCATCATCAGCGGCCATCACGATTTCGGCGACTGTGGCCGGATGGCGATTCTCGATCCGGGGCTGGCGGGCGCCTACCCGTTCCGTTTCCGCCCGACGTCGAAAGAATGGGGAGTCGAAGGCGAGCCCATCGCGGTGACGCCGGACATCCTGCCGGCCGAGCAGACCGGGTTCGTGCAACTGATTCCCGGCCGGGGCCAGACCGTAGCCGGCACCGTGTGCGACGCCATCATCGGGCACGTGTACCGTAAGCAGCGGCCGGCGCTCACCACGCATCCCCATCCGCTTAGCAGCAAGTATTTTCTGGTGTCGATGAAGCCCACGCAGCAGAGTCTGTGGGGCATCTACCTGGTGGACGTGTTCGACAACGCGACGCTGATCGCGGAAGTCGAAGGCATGGGGTTGTTCGAGCCGCAACCGTTCGTCGCCCGCTCCCGGCCGCCGGTGATCCCCGACCGGGTCAAGCCCGAATCGCGGACGGCCGACGTGCATATCGCGGACATCTACGGCGGTCCGGGCTTGCAGGGCGTGCCGCGCGGCACGGTGAAGAGCCTGCGCGTGTTCTCGTACCACTTCGGCTACAACGCCAAGGCCGGGTTTCCGCTGGTCGGCACGCAAGCCGGCTGGGACATGAAGCGGGTGCTCGGCACGGCGACGGTCGAGCCCGACGGATCGGCCTTCTTCCAGATTCCGGCCAACGTGCCCGTCTCGATCCAGCCGCTGGACGAGGAAGGTCGAGCCGTCCAGCTGATGCGCAGTTGGCTGGTGGGCATGCCGGGCGAGTTAGTGTCCTGTGTGGGCTGCCACGAAAAGCGGCGGGAGACGCTGCCGATTCGCCGCAATCTGGCTCACGACCGCCGTGCGGAGCCGCTGCAGCCCTGGTACGGCGCTCCGCGGCCGTTCGCCTTCGCCCACGAGGTCTTTCCCGTTCTGGAACAGTACTGCATCGGCTGCCACGACAAACCGCCGACGGTCGGCCCGCGCAGCAAGCCCTGCTTCAAGGACCCCGACACTGCCTACAACACGCTGCACCCGTACATCCATCGGCCCGGCGTGGAATCCGACATGGCGCTGCTGAATCCGATGGAGTACCACGCCTCGACCAGCCTGCTGATCCAGATGTTGGAAAAGGGACATCACGGAGTGCAGCTGGCCGAGATGAGCCGCGAAGCGCGAGACCGGCTGTACACCTGGATCGACTTGAACGTGCCCCGCGCCGGCAACTGGGAGCCGCCGCCATTCCAGGACCGCGACCAGCGGCAACGGCGTTGCGAATTGGCCAAGGCGTTTGCCAACAACGACGACGATCCGGAAGGCGAGTACGCGGCGGCGGCCGAACGGTTCTGCAACCGCACGCCGATCCCGTTCGTCGCTCCGCCGCCGGAACAGCCCGCGGAGCCCGACGGTCTGAAAGCGGCCGGTTTTCCTTTTGTGGCGTCGGAAGCAGGCCGGCTGCAACAGGCCGGTCCCGCGGCATTGCAAAAGACGATCGACCTGGGCGACGGGCTAACGCTGACCCTGGCTTGGATTCCCGCCGGCCAGTTTGTGATGGGCAGCCTGGACGGCGCCCCCGACGAGCGGCCTCGATCCGTGGTCCGCGTCGGCCGGCCCTTCTGGATGGCGGTCACCGAAGTGACCAACGGCCAGTACGCCTTGTTCGATCCGCAGCACGATACGCGGTACATCGACATGCACTCGCTGGACCGCGTCGTGCCGGGGCACATCGCCAATCATCCCGATCAGCCGGTGGCCCGAGTCACCTGGTCGGAAGCGATGCGATTCTGCCGGTGGATGAGCGGGAAGACGGGCCTGGCGGTGACGCTGCCCACCGAGGCCCAGTGGGAATGGGCGGCCCGCGCGGGAGCCGACACGCAGTTCTTCTACGGCACGATGGATACCGACTTCGGCCGGTTTGCCAACCTGGCCGACCAGGCGCTCCGCTGGTACGCCATGGGCTACGACGGCCCCAGCGCCTTGCAGCGGCGGAACCCCTATCCGCCCGAGATGAACTTCCCGTTGCACGACCAGCGGTTCCGCGACCCCTGGTTCGTCGTGGACTATGTCGCCCAGACCGAAGCCAATGCCTGGGGGCTGAAAGACATGGTGGGCAATGTCAGCGAATGGACCTGCAGCAGCTATCGGCCTTATCCGTACCGCGACGACGACGGCCGGAACGGCGACGGCGGTTCCCAGCGGCGTGTCGCCCGCGGCGGCTCCTGGGCCGACCGCCCCGCCAACGCCGGCTCCTCCGTCCGCCGTGCTTACGAGCCCTGGCAGAGAGTCTACGACGTGGGCTTCCGCGTGATCGTGGAAGACGCCGCCAGTTCGACCGGGATCGCCTCGGCGCGGTGAGGCACGGTGCCGGCCCGCCTAGCATCTTCGCAGTGAGGTACTGAGCCTTTGGCCCTCTGCGTCCTGGTCGAGACGCTTGGCTCGTAAAGCCCATGCCAGGGCGAGGGCGAGGTTGGGCGCCTCGCTTCGGTCGCGAGCGTCTTGGTAAGCGCGTTCGAAAGCGGCGGGGACCCGCAGGCTCCAATTGTCCTGATCCACGACTCCGGGCCGGTTGTAGACCTCCCGTAGTCCGAACAAATCGGGCCAGAAAATCAGCACGTTGCGTGCGGGCCCGCAAAACAAATCGGCGAAGATGGCGGTCAGGAAAGCCGCAGGGTCGTCAGCCAGCCGTGGTTCGAGGAGACGACGCTCTTCCGCGCTGACGGCCAGTCGAGCCGCCAGGTAAGCCGAGCGCCGTGCCCATTCGTCCGTGCCGTGCCAGTGGTCGAGGACGGCCCGGAGCGGCGGCGTGTCGTGGTTGCCCAGCATGATCCAGTCTTGAGGCCGCGCCGTGTCGCTGCGGTACGGGTCCCGCGGGTCCTTCACGTCCGCTTTCTGGAGTACTCGGAAACGGCCCAAGGCGTGCCGCGCCAGAGCGTCGCCCAGCGGCCGGGGACAAGTGGAAAGCACCTCGACCATCAGATCTCGCGGGTCGCCTTGGGAGGTCTGCAGGCGTTGGATGATCAAGTCGAACGTGCGCGCGTACTGATCGATCTGCGCCGGTTCGAGGTCGCGCACCCAATGGTCGGCATGACGCGGCTGGGAGCGATCGATCTGGTCGCCTCGGACGCGGGCGTAAGCAGCCAGGGCGGGGTGGTCCGGCAGGTCGGGCGACTCGTACAGTCGGGCCCCGTGCTGCACCGCGTGCAGCGGGTCGGGGTCGTCCGTGCGATAGACCCACGGGCAGACCCAGCCGTGCGGATGGTCGATCCGCAAGCCATCGTGGTCCTGCAGGATCGCGTCGAGCCGCATGGCCGCGTAGCGCCAGGCGCCGCCGCCGGGAGCAAGTTTCGCGGGGTCCAGGACGGGATAGCCCCAAGGCTGTCCTGCCGGGTTCGTGCGGCTCGGCGGCGCCCCCATCGCGTAGCCCGTCAGGAACAGGTCGCGGAACAAGAACTGCTCGCGGTGACTGGTGCCGATGGCCAGGTCGCCGTAGACATGCAGCCCCAGTCGGTGGGCCTGGCTGCGAAACGCTGCGTGCTGCTCGCGGACCAACCGTTGTGACACCAGGAAGCTCCAGGCGGCGTCGCTGTGCGGAGGCGGCGCGGAAGGCCAGTGACGCCAATCGTCGTGCCCCACGGCATCAGCCCTGGCCTCGTATTCCGCTTCGGCTTCCAGCCAAGGAGTCGTCTGGTGCAGCTGGGCCAGACGCGCAGCCATGGCGGCATCGTCGCGGCTGCGGGCCGCCGCGGCCGCCAACAGCCGGCGTTGGGTCACCCACGCGTAGTCATACGCCTCTCTCCCGCCGGACGGCCGCTTCGTCACGGCGGCAGCGAGCAGCCGATCGTCCAAAAGGCCCTGCTCGCACAGCGGCCGCAGGGCGATGTGCAACGGGTTGCGCGACAGCGCCGTGGCGTCGTAGGGCGACGGGTTCGCGCGGCTGGTGATTCCCGCCGGACCCAGCGCCACGCCGGTGAACCCCAGGCCGGCCAGCCACTCGATCAGCGCCCAACCTTTCTCCGAGTACGGCGTGCCACGTCCGATGTCGTCGGCGGAGGGCGGGAAACTCGCCTGATGGATCGACAGCACGAGCCGTTCGATCCCCAATCGCTCCAACGCAGCGCGGACCGCCTGCTGAGGGGGCCGTGTGGATGACATCTTCGTCTCCTTGGGAAGCCGGGGGTTATTCAACATCTTCATCCCGTACGGAAGGATGGCGGCAGCGATTCCGCGCTCCTTACCGCTTGCCGCTGACCAGCAGCGCCACGGGAAACGAGTGGAGGATTCGCCCGACCGCCAGCGAGCGGCCGGCGTCTGCGTCCAGCGGCTCGCGCGTCAGAGCGCATGTCCAACGACGATTTTGCAGCAATTCCGGCAGCTGGATTTCCGTGCCCGACCAGACGGCCTCACCGAGGGGAGCGTCCGCCGGGTGGGCCACGAGCGTCGCGGTGAGCCTGGGCACGACAACCACGACGGCTTCGGCGGAGGAGTCGCCGCCAGGCGACGGCGTGGAACTTGCCTCCGCCGATCGAGCGAATGCCAGCACGTGGTCTCTGGCGGGTCCGCCGGCTTGCAGTGCGAGGTAGCGGCTGGCCGCAAACAGCTGGGGATGATCGCGGCGGGCCGCCAGCGCACAGCGAATCACATGCAGCTTGATGCGGCCGTCCTCGGGGTTCTCGACCAGGCTGCGCAGGAATTCCCGCCGCGGCTCGTCCGGGCCCTCGCAACCCGTGATCACCTCGTTCAGCAATTGCTTGCGGCTCTCGTAGTCGACCGGACGGCGATTGTCGGGATCCACCAGCGCGAAATTCCACAGCTCGTCCCCCTGATAGAGATCGGGCGTTCCGGGCGCCGTGAACTGGATCAACGTGCGCGAGAGGCTGTTCCAGAAACCGGGGCGGGCGATGCGGGCGACCAGATGCTGGACGTCGGAAAGAAACGGCGAACCGCTGTCGGCGGACAGGAACAGGCTGCGGACGAACGCCACCAGGGCGTCCTCGTACGCGAGATTCTGGCTCGTCCAGGACGTGTGCGTCTTGGCCTCGCGAGCAGCTTTCAGCATGTAGCCTTCGACTCGTTCACGCAGTTCCTGCAGGACCGCGGCGGCAGGCAGTCCCTCAGGCTGGCGAGGGTGCGGCGCGGGCCACAAACCGACGATCGTTTGATAGAACAAGTACTCGGCGATGGTGTCCGGCGCCCGCTTGCCGGCGACGGACTTGCCATGCCCGTGGTTCAGCCGTCGCCAACGCGCCACCAAGCCGGTCCACAGTTTCGGCAGTTCGGACAGCACGTCCAGACGTGCTCGGACATCCGCCGTACGCTTGGTGTCGTGCGTGGTGACGCACAGCATCGTGCGCGGCCATTTCGTCGCCCGCTGCTCGTTGGCCCGCTGCAGGGCCGCTGCCGGGTCCCCGGAGGGCAGCTGCGGTTCACCGCCGACTTCGTTGAGGGAGGCCAGGGGCACGTAGGCATAGAAGGCCGTATCCTCGACGCCTTTGGCGGCCGCCGGACCCGTGAGTTGCTGGAAACGCTGGATGAAGTTCACGCGCCGGTTGAGTTCGTGCGGGGGCAGCTGGGAACTTCCTTCCAGGAGCAGGACCTGGCCAAGAAAGTCGATCGCTTCGGTCGCGGCGCGGCCGCTGCGGCGAGCGCCCTGCAGAGCGGCCTCCACATACCGCCGGTCGGCGTCACCGAGCGTGCTCTGGCTGCTTTCCACGTAAGTGCGGTACACGGGCAAGGCCACCATCAACTCGACGATGGCCTCGGCGAGGTCGTGTCTTGTCAAGGCCAGAAGGGCGGTCGGAACCGGCGCCGCATCGCGGACCACATCGAGCGTCTGGAGGTCGGACACTGCCGAATAAGTGACACCTCCTTCCGGCATTCCCAAGGGCACCGCCGGGGTTTCCTCCCCCTTGGACCCCGCCGACGACGGCGATCGGCTGCTGTCTAACAACTGCAGCAGCGCATCGGCCAGGCGGCCGATCTGTGGCGAGAGATCGTTGCGCAGAATGCGGCGTTTCCCCCAGGCCGCAATTTCGGCGAAATGGACCGGACGGCGGAGCAGGCGGCGGTACTGCCCTTCGATTTCCGCGAACCCCTTGTCCGACAGGAACACCGCTTCGACCTGGTTGAGAAACTCGTAGCCTGTGGTGCCCGCGACGGGCCAGTCGCCGGGCAAGTCCTCGCCGGCCGCCAGGATTTTCTCCACCAACACCGGGACCGGACGCCGCGACCGGGCTTTGCCGGCCAGGGCTTCGGCCAACCGCTTCAAGTAGCCCAGCGGGTCGCGCAGCCCGTCGATGTGATCGATCCGCACACCGTCCAGCAAGCCGTCGTCGAACAAGCGGAGAACCAGCGTGTGCGTGGCCTCGAAGACTTGCGGATCTTCTTGCCGGATCGATATCAACTCGTTGACGTCGAAGAAGCGGCGATAGTTGATCTTCTGCGCGGCCTCCCGCCAATGGACCAGGCGGTACGGTTGGCCGTCCAGCAGCTTGCGCAACCGCCGACGGCCTTCTTCCCCGCGGCCAAAGCCGTCGGCGGTTTCCTCCGCCCAGCGCTCGATCGTCGGCGACTGCACGACGAGGCGCGCGAACTCCGCCAGCCAGCCTTCCGTTTCCTCGCGGTCGACATCGACGTGCCGGCGCAGGCGGACGACCAACTTCGGCAACTTTCTCAGACGAACCAGGATGTCCGCCAATTTGTCCAGGACCGGAGCCCCCGGTTCCAGAAGCTGCACGAGACCGTCCCAGCCGAAATCGCAGATCGACGGGACCGTGGCGGGGTCGACGGGAAACGCGTGCTCGAAATAGCGGATCAGGAAACGGCCCTCCGACCACGCGACGCGAAATTGATCCTGCGCCAGCACGCGCGACCGCGATTCGCCCAACACGGGCACCAGGACGCGACCCCACATTTCCGGATCGGGCAGCCGCCAATCAATGTCGAACCAGCGGGCAAAGGGGGAACTGCGGCCGTACGTCAAGACGTCCCGCCAGTACGGGTTCTCGATACTGGCGGCCATGTGGTTGGGAACGATGTCCAGCACGAGCCCCAAGCCGAACTTTCGCAAATCGGCCACGAATCCGACCAAATCGCTCATGTTTCCCACGCTGGGATTGATGGTCAGGGGATCCACCACGTCGTAGCCGTGCATGCTCGCCTGACGGGCACGCAGGATCGGCGATGCATAGACATGGGTGATACCCAGGCGGCTGAAGTAGGGAATCAGCGACTGAGCGTCCAGCAGCCGGAATTCCCGGTTGAACTGCAGCCGGTAAGTGGCCATCGGCGGATTGGCGTCGCCCATTATTTTCTCCTTCTTTCCCGCCATTTCGCGTCCGGAGTGCCCTCGACCGCCCCGTGTGGCACGGCTCGGAGAGCCATGCTACGGGTTGCCGCACGGCTCGGAGAGCCATGCTACGGAATGTCCGCCTCGCTGCCCGTCCGGAAGACGGCCATGGAACAGGATCGCAACTCGTACACCGATCCTCCCGCGAATTCGTCTTTCAGCACTTCGGGCTCAAAGGTGTCAATCAGCCGCTGCCACGGCAGGTTCTCTTCAATGCTCGGCAAGGTGAAAGGGATGGTCAGTTCGTGGTCGCCGTTGAACAGGATCAACAGCGTATCGCCGCTGATCTCCTCGCCTTCCTCGTCCACATCGATGCTGTCGCCGAACAACACGACTCCAAAACACCTGATGTGCGGCGCGTTCCATTGCTGGTCGTTCATCTCGGTCCCGTCGGGATTGACCCAGGCAATGTCCGCCGCCTCGCTGCCGCCGATGGCGCGGCCGGAGAAGAACTTGCGGCGGTGGAAGACGGGCTGACTGCGGAAGATCTCGATCAGCTGGCGGACGAAGTCCAAGAGCTGGCGATTGCGCTTCTGCTTGCCGGCAGTCCAATTCAGCCAAGTCGTTTCGTTGTCCTGGCAGTAGGCATTGTTGTTGCCCCCCTGGGAATGTCCGATCTCGTCACCGGCCAGCAGCATGGGCACGCCTTGCGAGAAGATCAGCGTGGCCAAAATCGACCGCTTCTTGCGGTCGCGGAGGGCGAGGATTTTGCGGTTGTTGGTCGGTCCTTCCACGCCGCAGTTCCAGCTGATGTTGTGGTCCGCGCCGTCGCGGTTGCCTTCCCCGTTGGCTTCGTTGTGCTTAGAATCGTAGGAGACGAGGTCTTCGAGCGTAAAACCGTCGTGACAGGTGACGAAGTTGACGCTGGCCCGCGGCTTCCGTCCGCTCCAGGCGTACAGGTCGCTGCTGCCGCAAAACCGCGTGGCAAACTCGGACACCACCCCGCCGTCCCCCTTCCAAAAGGAACGCACGCAGTCGCGGTACTTGCCGTTCCACTCGGACCACTGCGTGGGAAAATTGCCCACCATGTAGCCGCCTTCGCCCAGGTCCCACGGTTCGGCGATCAGTTTGACCTGGGAAATGACCGGGTCCTGATGGATGATGTCGAAAAACGCCCCCAGCTTGTCTACGGCGTGCAGTTCGCGGGCCAGCGCGCTGGCCAAATCAAAGCGGAACCCGTCCACGTGCATTTCCAGGATCCAGTACCTGAGGCTGTCCATGATCAACTGCAGCACTCGAGGGTTCATTACGTTCAGCGTGTTCCCGCAACCGGTGTAGTCCATGTAGTACTGCGGACTGTCGGGAACCAGCCGGTAATAGGCGGCGTTGTCGATGCCGCGGAACGAAAGCGTCGGCCCCAGATGATTGCCCTCGGCCGTGTGGTTGTAGACCACATCCACGATCACCTCGATCCCGGCCGCATGGAGATTGCGGACCATCATCTTGAATTCGCGGACCGCGTCCAGCGGAAAGTCTGACGCCGCGTAAGCGATCTGCGGCGCGAAAAACCCGAGGGTGTTGTAGCCCCAATAGTTGGCCAGATTTCGGTCGACCAGGTGCCGGTCTTGCAGGAAATGATGCACGGGCAAGAGTTCCACGGCGGTGATGCCGAGCGACTTCAGGTACCGGATGGCCGGCGCCGAAGCCAGGCCCGCGTACGTGCCGCGGAGGTTTTCCGGGATTTTGGGGTGGAGCTTCGTAAAGCCGCGGACGTGCAACTCGTAAAGGATCGTCTTGTGCATGGGCGTTTTCGGCGGCCGGTCGTCGCCCCAGGTGAAGGCGGGATCGATGACGGCTGCCAGCGGCGCATGGGCCGCGCTGTCCCGCTCGTCGAACGAGAGGTCTTCGTCCGCGGAACCGATGGTGTAGCCAAACAGCGAATCGTCCCAATGCGTCCGTCGCCCGACCAGTTTCGCGTAGGGATCCAACAGCACCTTGTGGGGATTGAAGCGATGTCCCTGTTGCGGCTCATAAGGGCCGTGCACGCGGTAACCATAGAGCTGTCCGGGAGCGGCATCCGGCAGAAACACGTGCCATACCATGTCGGATTGTTCCGGCATGGGGATCCGCTCGGCTTCCCGGTCCGCGGCCGCCGAGTCGAACAAGCACAGTTCCACCTGGGTGGCATGTTCCGCGTACAGGGCGAAGTTCACGCCACGTCCATCCCACGCAGCCCCTAGCGGATACGGCTTCCCCGGCCACGCGCGGCGCGCGCCGCCCAGCGTCCCCAGCCTCCGTTCCCGCGACCGCGGGCCGCGGAGCCGCTTGCCCAATCCAATAATCGGTTTGTCCGGGTCCCTGTCGGTCATCGACGATTTTCCTTCCCCGCGCAACAGCGAATACGTTGAGCTACTCGATTCTCCTGTAACAGGCCGCGGAATAAGGGGCCAGCGATAACGCCACCTCGCCGGATGACTCCAGACGCGGCGGCAGTCCGCTGCCGGGGCCGCCCCACTGCGGGTCCGCCGAATCGAGCACCTTGTCCCACGTACCGGACGGCAGCCCGGCGGCCACGACCGCCGTCTCCGCTCCCAAATGAAGCACCACGATCAGCTCCCGGTCGGCCGACCAGTAGCGGACGGCCATCGCCCGAGCCGGCGCCCAGACCGAGATCTCCGAACGCTCGCGTGCGGGAAACGCCAAGGGCGGCTCGGCCTTGCGCAGCTCGATCAGCCGCCTGTAGTAGTCCCGCAACAGGCGATGGCGACCGGCGCGCTTCAGCCCGTGGTTCAGTTTGCACCGCTGGAACGTTTGTTCGTCCTGCGGATCGGGCGGTTCTTCCTGCCAGTCAAACCGGGCGAACTCTTCCTTCCGCCCGCGGCGCACGGCCTCGACCAGCGCGGGATCGCTGTAGCTGACAAAAAACTGAAAAGGCGCCGTCTCGCCGTACTCTTCCCCCATGAACAACATCGGCTGGCAGGGCGACAGGATCACCGCGGCGGCAGCCAGTTTCAGCTGCTCGTGCGACAGCAACTCCGTCGGCCGCTCGCCTCGAAGACGATTGCCGATCTGGTCGTGGTTTTGGGAGCACACAACCAACTTGATCGGATCGAGATGCCGCGCAGAATTGCCGTGCCGACGGCCGCGGTATTCGGACCAGCGGCCGTCCTGCACGAAACCGTCGCGGTAGGCTTTCACGAGATCCTCGAAGCCGCGGTAGTCGGCGTAATAACCGGATCGCTCGTCCTGCAAGGCCGTGCGCAGCGCGTGATGCAGGTCGTCACACCACTGGGCGTCAAGGCCGCAGCCGCCCAGTTCTTTGGGGGCGATCAACCGCGAGTCGTTCAAGCTGCTCTCGGCAATCGTGTACACGCGGCGGTTCAGCCGCTCGCCTTCCAACCGCACCGCGTCGGCCAGTTCTTGCAGGAACGGCCGGGCCGAGAAATCGCAGATCGCGTGGACGGCGTCCAGCCGCAGGGCGTCGATATGGAAGGCCGCGATCCAGTCGAGGGCGTTCTCGATGAAGAATCGCCGCACTTCGTCGCTGCCCGGACCGTCGAAGTTGACCGCCCGGCCCCAAGGCGTGTGGTAGCGATCCGTGAAGTACTCCCCAAACTCGGACAGATAATTCCCTTCGGGACCGAGGTGGTTGTAGACCACGTCCAGGACCACCGCCAGCCCGCGCTGGTGCGCCGTATTGACGAATCGCCGCAAACCGTCCGGCCCGCCGTAGGTGTTCTGAACGGCAAACGGATGCACCCCGTCGTACCCCCAGTTCCGCCCGCCGGAAAACTGGGCGACCGGCATCAGTTCGATCGCCGTGACGCCCAGTTCCCGCAGGTCGTCCAAATAGGCGGCCGCGGCGTCGAACGTGCCCTCCGGCGTAAAGGTTCCCACGTGCAGCTCGTACGTCACGTACTGGTGCAGCGGGATGCCGTGCCAATGCTCGTCGGACCAGGCGAACTGCGGATCGACCACCGCCGAAGCACGGTGCACGCCGTCCGGCTGGAATCGCGAAGCCGGATCGGGCCGGTCGCGCTGGCCGTCGAGGCGGAACCCGTAGCGGGTCCCTGGGCCGACCCCTGCGGCAACCACCTCGAAGTAACCCCGCTCGCGCGGCCGCATCGGCAGCCAACGCTCGTTGGGCGTCAGCAATTTCAGGTCGACACGCTCGACGTGCGGCGCCCAAACCAGAAACCGGCACGCGCCGTTGCCCAGGCAGGTGGCCCCCAGGGTCGGCGGATACGTCGGATGTCTCGGCGGCGGTGGTCCGTTCGGTTCCATGCGGTTTTCTTACTTCCAGGCGTCGGCCGTCAAGGAGTTGCCTCCTCGAGCAGCTGCAAAATGCCTGCCAGCGGAATGCAGACCCACTCCGGGCGGTTGTTCAGTTCATAGCCGAGTTCGTACACGGCTTTCTCCAGCAAGTACGCCTTCAGCAACGTCTCCAGGTCTTCCCGGCGGTCCGGCAGAAAGCTGCCGCGCGACGCCTCGGCCAGATAAGCCTTGAGGTAGGCAGCCGAACTCCAGGCGGACCAGACGGTCAACCAGCGTGCGCGGTCGTCGCCATCGACCGCGGTCGACGGGGATTCCACCGGCGGACGGCGAACCACCGCGTGCGCGGCGTAGTGGAACGAGCGAATCATGCTGGCCACGTCCCGCAGCGGCGACGCCTTGATCCGGCGTTCGCCGATCGGCCGATCCGGCTCTCCCTCGAAATCGATGATCACGAAGTCCTTGCCGGTGAACAAGACCTGGCCCAGGTGAAAATCGCCGTGGCAGCGGGTCCGCAGCGCGGAGATGCGGCGCTGGGCCAGTTCGCGGTAACGCTCGAGCAGCGTTTCTTCGTGCCCCAGCAACCGTCCGGCGACCGCGGCGACGGAATCCGGAAAATGCGCGTGCCGGCTTCTCAGCAACTCCAGCGTCCGGCGGGCCTGGGCGCGCAGCGATTGGTACAAGCTGCGCTGGTACAGCTTCGTAAAGGGCTCCGGCTTAAAGCTCTCGTCTTGGCCGGCGGCCAACGCCAGGTGCAGTTCGGCGGTGCGTTTGCCCAGCAATTCGGCGGACGTCAGGTAGGGTCCGATCATCTCCTGCGCCAGCGACGGTGGCACGCGCTCCGCCGACTCCAGCAGCGACGAGGGCGGCAGCACGCCGGCCGGGGGAGCACCGGACAGTTCCGACTCGATCCGCTCCAAGTACCGGCCCAGTTCATCGAGCGTGTAGACCCAGGCGTCACCCAGGTTGGCCACATATTCGTGCAGCACGGCCAGCGTGTATCGTTGGCCGTTGGTGTCGCGATAGTCGAGCGCCCCGGCCACCTGCGGCACGCAGGTCAAATTCGTCTTTTCGGTGAGGTACCGGCTGACTTCCAGATCCGGGTTTTCGCCCTCGCCGATCCGCCGGAACAGCTTCAGGATCAACCGCCCGCCTAGCACCGCCGAGGTATTGCTCTGCTCGCCGCCGTGGACGGACGTCTCCAGCGGGACTTCCTTCCCAAACCGCAAGAAGGCCTGCGTTTGGAACGGCTCGACTTCACCCTGCCGGCCGGGAATGACCCGGTCGCGGCCGATGGCATCGTACAGCAGCACCCAGAATTCGCTCTCTTGCGTGGTGTCGCACAAGGTCGCCCCCGCGCCGCCGTCCGACCGCGCGACCGAGATGATGCCCGCCCCCGGACGGTCGCCCAGGATGTCCAACTCCTGGTCCCCTTGCGCGAACACTACCGGCAGGACGTATGTCTCCGCCTCGCCTTGGACATAGACCACGCGCACGATCAGCAGGCGTGTCGCCGGGAGTCCCTCGGCTTGCGGCCGGCCGTGCCGTTTCACTTCGGCGGTGACCTCCGGGACGTCGCGGACCGTGAGCACGTCCAGCAGCTTGACGCGCTGGATCGGCCTGGCTTTGCCCGCGAACCAGCGTTGCCGTTTCAGGTACGCCGGCAGCGCTGCTTCCAGGCAGCCGAGCGGCTTGCCGTCGAAGAGCGTGTCCCAGCGTTCGGCAATGCTGCACGCCGGCAGTTTGGCGGACAGCGGCTCCGCTTCGTCGCTGGCCCATTCCAGCCGGAACCAGTAGAACGCGTACGGACCCAGGGTCAGGAAATAGGGCCACTGGCCGATCGGCGGAAACCGCGTCAGGCCGAAGAGTTCGACCGGGGTTTGCCCGCGGAACCGCGACAATTCCAGTTCGGCGCACTGCGAGTACCGCGACAGGTTGGCCACCACCAGCAGCGTCTCTTTTTCATACTGCCGCAGATAGGCCAGCACTTTCGGATTGTCCGGCGTCAGAAACTCGATCGCGCCACGCCCGAACGCCGCGTGCTGTTTTCGCAGGCCGATGATCCGCCGCATCCACCACAGCATCGAGTGCGGGCGGCCCTGCTCGACTTCCACGTTGCAGGAGGCGTAATGGAACGGGGCATCGATGATCACCGGCAGGAACAAGCGCTGGGGGTTGGCTCGCGAGAAACCCGCGTTGCGGTCGTCGTTCCACTGCATCGGCGTGCGCACTGAGTCGCGGTCGCCCAGGTAAATGTTGTCCCCCATGCGGATCTCGTCGCCGTAGTAAATGATCGGCGTTCCGGGCAGCGAGAGCAGCAGGCCGTTCAGCAGTTCCATCTTGCGTCGGTTGTCACGCAACAGGGGGGCCAGCCGGCGGCGGATGCCCAGGTTGACGCGGGCCCGCGGATCGTCGGCATAGGCCCGGTACATGTAGTCCCGCTCTTCGTCGGTGACCATCTCCAGCGTCAACTCGTCGTGATTCCGCAGGAAGATCGCCCATTGACAATTGGCCGGGATGGCCGGCGTCTGTTCCAGGACGTCGATGATGGGAAAGCGGTCTTCCCGTTCGATGGCCATAAACAGCCGTGGCATCAGCGGGAAGTGAAAGTTCATGTGGCATTCGTCGCCGTCGCCGAAGTACGCCGCGGCGTCTTCCGGCCATTGGTTGGCTTCGGCCAGCAGCATTTTGTCGGCGTATTTCTCTTCCACGTGGCGGCGGAGTTGCTTCAGGAACTCGTGGGTCTCCGGCAGATTCTCGCAGTTGGTGCCTTCCCGCTCGTACAGATAGGGCACCGCATCCAAACGCACCCCGTCTACGCCCATGTCCAGCCAGAAGTCGATCGCCTGGAACATCATCTCGTGGACTTCCGGATTGTCGAAGTTCAGGTCGGGCTGGTGGTGGTAGAAGCGGTGCCAGAAAAACGCCCCGGCCGCGGGATCCCACGTCCAGTTCGACGTTTCGAAGTCCTGAAAAATGATGCGGGCTTCCTTGTACCGTTCGTTCGTGTCGCTCCACACGTAGAAATCGCGCCACTTGTCGCCGGGTTGGGCCTGCCGCGACTTCTGGAACCACTCGTGCTGGTCCGACGTGTGGTTCATGACCATTTCGGTGATCACCCGCAAATCGCGGCTGTGAGCCTCGCGCAGGAAGGTCTCGAAATCGCGAAGGTTTCCGTAGGCAGGGTTGATGCGCGTGTAATCCGCGATGTCGTAACCGTCGTCCCGCAGCGGCGACAGAAAAAAGGGCAGCAACCAAATGGCCGTGACGCCCAGATCCTGGATATAGCCCAGCTTCTCCGTCAGCCCGCGAAAGTCGCCGATCCCGTCGCCGGTCGAATCGTAAAACGAGCGCACGTGCAGCTGATAAATGACCGCGTCTCGGAACCACGTGGGATCGCGTTCCGCGAGCGGTCTTACGATCGCGACTTCTCTTTCCAGTGTCCTGATCGCCACGCTACAGCCCTTTGTTAACCGACGACATGAAATGCGGAATCTTCCATCATTTTGGCCACCCGCTGCAGCACGTCACAGATCTGACGCTGCTCGGCTTCGGGCAGCCGGCGGAGGCTGTCGCAAAAAGCGTGGGGAAACAGAGGTCGATCGCTTTCCAACAACCGTCTGCCCGCCTCGGTAATCGTGATCACCACCTGGCGCCGATCGTCCCTGCCATGCCCTCGCTCGACCCAACCCTGCCGCTGCAGGCGATCGACCACGCCGGTAACGGTCGGCGCGCCCAGGAACGTATTCTTGGCCAGCGTGCCAATCGGGGCCTGCCCGTGACGAGCCAGTTCTTTTAACACGCTGAGTTGCGGCCCCGTCAGATTGTGCTCGCGGAGCAGCGCTCGCGAATGCACGTCCAACGAGCGCACAATGCGGCGCAGGGACTCGAACACCAAGTGTTCCGCATCCATCGGTTCGACTTTCGTGGAAGTGGTCGGTTTCCGTATCACGCCTCAAATTCTAAAGCCCGCAGCGACTGCTTGCAACAGGAAATGTTGCTGGTAGAATAATTTCACTTCAATACAAACGCGGCGTCGCTCAATCGGCTCCCCAGTCAACTTGGCCACCATCGGCGGCGATGTTTCGTCTGTCGCGGCGGCGCGGGGAGTGTTGCTGCTTGGTGGCCGCCGTTAGATCGGAGTCCGTCATGAACGACGTTTTGAGCTTGATCCTGGCCGGCGGGAGAGGCACACGTTTGGAGCCGTTGACGCGCGACCGCAGCAAGCCGGCCGTCCCCTTTGGCGGCGCTTATCGCATTATCGACTTTACGCTCTCCAATTGCATCAACAGCGGCCTTCGACGGGTGCTCCTGCTGACCCAGTACAAAGCCGCCAGCCTGGACCGTCACATTGACGTCGGCTGGAAGTTCCTGTATCGCGAGTTGAACGAATTCATCGATGTCGTTCCGCCGGAGCAGCGTATCGGCGAAAGCTGGTACCGCGCTACGGCGGACGCGGTGTACCAGAACATTTATACGCTGGAACGCTATCAGCCGAAGTACGTGCTGATCCTGTCCGGGGATCACGTCTACATGATGGACTACCGGCCGTTGCTCGCCCAGCACATCGAGTCGGGGGCCGTCGCCACGCTGGCCTGTCTGCCCATGGAACTGGAATACAGCCGGCATTTCGGAGTCATCCAGGTGGACGGCGCGTGGCGCGTGCAGAAGTTCATCGAGAAACCAGCCCGCGTGGAGCCGATGCCGGATGATCCTCGGCGTTTCCTCGCCTCGATGGGCATTTACGTCTTCGATGCCCGCGTGCTGTACGAATTGCTCTGCGCCGATGCCACCAAGCCGAACAGTTCGCACGACTTCGGCAAGGACATCTTGCCGTCGATCATCGGCACGCACTTGGTGCAGGCCTATCCGTTCCGCGATCCGGGCACGGGGGCGACGCAGTATTGGCGCGACGTGGGGACGATCGAAGCCTACTATGAGGCCAACATGGACCTCGTGGCGGTGAAGCCCGAACTAAACCTCTACAATCAGACGTGGCCCATCCATACGTACATGCCGCCCTGGCCTCCGGCCAAGACGGTGTTCACCACCACCGGAGGCCCGGACCGGCGGGCAGGCGAACTGCTGGGAAGCGTTGCCTGCGCCGGTTCGATCATCTCCGGAGGCCGCGTCAAGCGTTCGCTGCTGTCGTATAATGTGCGGGTGAACAGTTGGGCGGAGGTCGAGGATTCGGTCTTGTTTGAAGGCGTCGAAATCGGCCGCCACGCCAAAGTCCGGCGGGCCATCATTGACAAGCACGTGCGTGTCCCCGAAGGCGCGCGGATCGGCTGGGACCCAGATGAAGATCGCGCCAACGGCTGCACGGTCGCGGAGGGCGGCATTGTGGTCGTCCCCAAAGCGATCGTGCCGGAAGGCCAGAGAATGGAGACGTGCATTTCGACCTGAAGACGCGAAGGATCTTGTCGTGACACGCGATTCGTTGGAAAAACGGCTGCCACGCATGTCTACGTACACCTTTTGTGTTACAATCGCTGCTGGAGCCTAGAACCGCTAACAAAACCGTTCGGCGCGGGTCTCTGACCCCGCCGAAACCGCCGACCGAAGGTCTCCGATTTCGGTTTTGTTAGCGGTTCTAAATCTGGGCGAGCCTGTGCCGGCCTGCACCGGTTGCCTCTGGTAGTGTTACGATCACGACCCGTTTTTGCGAAGGTTGATCCACGCCATGTCCGACGCGCTACGTCTACGCATCTTTGAGGAATTGGACTCGGTCGTTTTGATCGATCCCCACACGCACATCAACGCGCTTCAGCCGGCGTCGGCCACGCTGGCCGACATCCTGGGCTACCACTACTACACGGAGTTGGCCCACTCGGCGGGCGTGCCCAAGGAGCAGATCGAAGAGCCGGGCTTGGATCCCAAGGAGAAATGCGGGCGTCTGTTCGCCAACTTGGCGCCGCTGCAGAACACCATTCAGTACAGCTGGTTTCTGGAACTCGCCCAGGCCTTCTTCGGCTTCCAAGGCGACCGGATCACGGCGACCAACTGGGAGCCGCTGTACGATGCCGCTGTCGAGAAACTCGGCTCCGAGGACTGGGCCGGGCAGGTCCTGGACCAGAGCAAGTTGCAGGCGGTGTTCCTGACGAACGAGTTCGACGACCCGCTGGAAGGCTTTGACACGGCCGTGTACATCCCGTGCCTGCGGACGGACGATCTCGTGTTTCACCTGGCCAAGCCCGAGGTGCGCGAGCGCTTGGAGCGGGCGGCCGGCGCCTCCATCGGCGATGCCGGTGCGCTGCGGGCGGCGATCGGCAAGCGGTTCGAGCGTTTCAAGGCCAAGGACGCCAAGGCCTGTGCGATCAGCCTGCCCCCGGACTTCTCCCCCGCGAAAATCTCTGCGGGGCGAGCCGACACGGCGGTTGGAGAGGTCTGCCGACGAGGCGAGGAGGCGGCTTTGTCTCACCGGCAGGCGCTGTCCCATTTTGTCTTTTGGACGCTGGTGGAATTCTGTGCCGAATTTCATCTGCCCTTTGACCTGATGATCGGCGTCAACCGCCGCGTTTACGAAGCGGGGGTGTACCAGGGGCAGGACCTGTACGACAGCCGCGTGTCGCTGATTCAATACCGGGAACTGTTCAACGCCTTTCCGAATGTGACCTTCCCCGTTTCCGTGTTGGCCAGCGTCACCAACCAGGAACTCGTCAGCTACGCCTGGATCTTTCCCAATGTGGTGACGAACGGTCACTGGTGGTACTCGAACACGCCGGCGTTTATCGAGCGCGATTTGTCGGCGCGTCTGGAGGCGGTGCCGCAGACGAAGCAGATCGGCTACTACAGCGACATGTACAAGTTGGAATTCGCGTTGCCCAAGTTCCGCATGTACAAGCGCGTCCTGGCCAAGGTGCTGGCCGAACGGTTCGTCGTCGATCGCGGCTGGGACGAAGAGCGCGCGGTGGCTCTCGGCAAGTGCATCCTCCGCGAGAACGTCGACCGCGTGTTCGGCTTGGGAACGGGGTACGCCGTGGAAGATCTGCTGTTCGCGTAAAACCGGTTGGGGCGGCTGGCACGGCCGCGTTGTGGCGGGAGCCGAATGTGACCGGTCGAGTGATAGGGCTGGGCCTGCATCTGCGGCGGTACCTGACGCTGGGCGCCGATCTGCTGTTGCCGCCCGCCTGCAATTTCTGCGGCGCCGAACTCCCCGCGCTCGCCGAACCGCCGTTGTTGTGCTCCGAGTGCCGCCAGGCATTCCAAACGCTGCGCGAGTCGGTGTGCCGGCGGTGCGCGGCGCCGACGGGCCCGGATCACCGGGAGGACGATTGTCCTCGCTGCCGCGACCGGCGCTATCACTTTCAGGCCGCCGTGGCGCTGGGCGTGTACCAGGGCCCCCTTCGCGAGGCGGTCATTCGCATGAAGCAAAACGCCCATGAAGCGCTTACGCTGTCCGTGGGGTGCCTGCTGGCCGACCGTGTCCGGCAGACGCTGACGGAGTCCGCGCCGGACCTGCTCGTTCCGGTTCCGGCGCATTGGCTGAAACGCGTCTGGCGCGGCGTCAACGGTCCGGACCTGCTGGTGGAGGCGATGGGGAGGCGACTCCGCCTGCCCTCGGCGGACGACTTGATCCGGTGCCGCCGCCGCACCCAAAAACAAGGAACGCTACTGCCCTCGGAACGCGCGGCCAACGTCCGGGACGCATTCGCGTTCAATTCCGATTATGATATAGTTGGCAGCCACGTGCTGTTGGTCGACGACATCATGACCACGGGGTCCACGGCCAGCGAGGCCGCCCGCACGCTGCGTCGCGCGGGGGCGGCACGGGTGACGGTGGCCGTGGTCGCGCGCGGTGTAGGGCTTGCCCAGCGGCGGCAGTGAGCGCTCGGTGACGTTCCCATACGACGTTTTTTGCAAGAATGGCACGTCAGACATGCCTGGCATCGATGAAGTAACAAAAGGTAAGGCACCGCGACGGCGGCCGTTTCGCCGCGCCGTTTTGCACGGGCTGGGGGTGGTCCTGCCGCCGCTGCTGACGATCGTCGTCTTCCTCTGGGCCTGGAACCTGATTTCGGCTTACGTTTTCGCGCCTGTCGAAAACGTCGCCCGACGCTTGATCGTGACGGCGATCTGGGATGTCCGCACGCACGAGTCGGGGGCCGTTCCGGCAAAGGCTTACGAGCCGTTGAGCAGCGGCGAGTGGATTCCGCGTCATGTCTACGAAGTGGTGAAAGAGAATCCCGGTGCGGCGTTTCCGCAAACGGCTCAAGGTTGCTTCGAACGCTATGTGAATCTCGTCTACCTGCGGCGGACGATGGTCGTTCCGGTGTTCTTGGCCGTTTTCGTGCTGGTCATGTATCTGCTCGGCAAGTTCTTCGGCGCAGGTATCGGACGGTGGGTCTGGAGCCTGTTTGAAGGGTTCATCGAACGCTTGCCGGTGGTCCGGAACGTGTACTCGTCGGTCAAGCAGGTAACGGACTACGTGTTCGGCGATCGCACCATTGGATTCAATCGCGTGGTGGCAGTCGAATACCCGCGGCGCGGCACCTGGGCGATTGCGTTCGTGACGGGCGAAGCGATTCTCGACGTTGGTGCAGCGGCCAACGAACCGATGCTCAGCCTGTTGATTCCCACCTCGCCCGTGCCCGGCACCGGTTTTACGGTCATGGTTCGGAAAAGCGAGGTGCTGGATTTGAACATGACGGTCGATCAGGCGCTCCAATACCTCGTGAGCTGCGGGGTGGTGGTGCCGCCCCAACAGCAGAACCGGGAAAAGCCGGCCTATGCCGTCCCCGCCGGATTCGCAGACAGCCGACTGGCCGGGGGATGACAGCTAGAGTCCCGGGCCGTAAGATGCGCACGTGGTGAGCGCATCTTCGTAGCATGGCTCTCCGAGCCGTGCGGCGTACTTTGCACGGCTCGGAGAGCCATGCTACTTTGGTTGCGGCTGCAAGGCCGCGTTAGGAGTGCATCGCCGATGCCCCGCGAAAGAGCCGACCACGCCGCATCCGCTGCAAGTCCCACCGCAGACTCCAGCTGTAACCAAACAGCGACGCCTCGGCTGCGGTTGGGAACCCGCGCCAGCGCCTTGGCTCGCTGGCAGGCCGAATGGGTCGCGGCCGAATTGGGCAGGCGAGGCGTTCAGGTCGAGATGATTCACGTCTCGACCCAGGGCGACGTGTCGTCCCGGCCGCTGGGGGCCATCGGCGGCCAAGGGGTGTTCACCAAGGAACTGCAGCGGGCGTTGTTGGACGGCGCCATCGACCTGGCCGTCCACAGCCTGAAAGACCTGCCCACCGAACGCGTTCCGGGCCTGCAGTTGGCCGCGGTCCCCGAGCGTGAAAGCACGCGGGATGTCCTCGTGTCCCGCCTTGCCGGCAGCCTCGACGCGTTGCCAGAGAGGGCGCGCATCGGCACCGGCAGCGTTCGCCGCCGCGCCCAATTGTTGCACGCTCGGCCCGATCTGCAGGTTTCGGAAATCCGCGGCAACGTGGACACTCGGCTGCGGAAGCTGGACGAGGGCCGGTACGAGGCCATCGTGCTGGCCGAGGCCGGCCTGAGACGTTTGGGTCTTGGCGAGCGCATCACGCAAATCCTGCCGTACGAACTCATGCTGCCAGCGGCCGGTCAAGGCGCGCTGGGAATCGAGGCCCGCAGCGATGACGCCCCCAGCCTCCAGACGCTGGCCCAACTGGATCATCCCGTCACGCACGCTGCGGTCCTTGCCGAACGGGCCCTGCTGACGGCCTTGCACACCGGCTGCCTGGCCCCCGTCGGCGTCTGGGCGCGAGTGGACGGCGGCCAATTGCAGTTGGATGCCGTGGTGCTCAGCCACGACGGGCGCGAGCGTCTGTCGGTCTCGGTGGCCGGTCCGCCGGAACAAGCCGAGTCCCTGGGGCAGCAGGCGGCCGCCGACCTGTTGGCTCAAGGCGCCGCGCAACTGATTGCAGCTTCGCGTCAAGGCTGCTGATCCGGATTCCTCGCGGCGCGGGGACTTGGCGACACCGTGTGTGCTAGATTCTAAGACCTTATCCGGCTGCGCCGGAACGTGAAACCCCTCATCTTTCCCCTCATCTTTCACTTCATCTCTTCCTGCTGCCTACCGGCTTGGAGCCGAGGAGTTTAGAGTGCGTCGCGCGCACATCTTGGCTTGGCGAGCGGGGTGGCGTCAGACCCCCCCCGTTTTCGGGAGGGTTGTCCGAGTCAGAACCGGGGGGCTGACGCCACCCCGCTCGCCAATTGGGTTGCGGGCGCAAGCCCGCGTTAAGACGGAACGGCATTCCGTCCTACGTGGAAACTGATGACCGGCAATCAAGAGCGCCACCGCGATCGCCCGGCGTCAGTCTGCTGTCCTCGGCGCCGCCGGATGCCGTTGAGCCCACCACGCCTGGGCCTGCTCGGGCGTCCAGCACGGCAGGCCCAGGTCGCCTTCCAGCACGGTCAGGACCGCGTCGATCGTGGCCAGCCGCCGGCCGGGGTCCTTGGCCATGCAGGCCCGGATCAGTGCGTCCAGAGGGGCGGGAATCCGCGCGTCGCTTCGGCTCGATGGTAACGGCGGGTCGCAGGTCGTGACCAGGTGGAACAGCTCGGCGAGCGTCTCCGCCTCAAACGGATCGCGGCCCGTCAGCAGGTAGAAGCCCACGACCCCCAGCGCATAGATGTCGGCCCGCGCATCGGCCTGGTGCGGTTGCGACCAGACCTCCGGCGCGATGTACAAGGGCGTACCGCTGACCTGTTGGTCCGCGGTGAGTTGCGAGGCGTCCGCGCCGGACACTTGCTTGACCAGGCCGAAGTCCAGCACCTTGACGAAATCCCACAGCCCGCCGCGTTCGCAGAGCATGATGTTCTGCGGCTTGATGTCCCGGTGGATCAGACCGATGCCGTGGGCTTCCCGGAGGGAACCGCAGACCTG
>CAYPGE010000031.1:0-35505 GCA_964409865.1 uncultured Pirellulaceae bacterium | reverse complement strand
AGTTGGTCGAGACGGCGGAGAAAACTCAGAAGTACTGCGTGATGCTGGAGAACTGCTGCTATTTCCGCGAGGCCATGCTGGTCCAGCACATGGTGCGAAAAGGCTTGTTCGGCGAACTTCGTCACTGCGAGGCCGGTTACCAGCACTATGCCGTCCGGGCCCGCCCCGCGACGGTGGCGCGGCCGAGAGAGGCCAAGGTCCGCACCGCCAACAGCTATCCCACGCACCCCATCGGCCCCATCGCCCAATGGATGGATATCAACCGCGGCAACCGGTTTGATTATCTGGTGTCCATGAGCGCCGACGGCGGCGGGGAGAATCAGAGCGCGGATATCAACACCAGCCTGATTCGTACCGTGCGCGGACAGACGATCACCCTGTACTACGACACCCGATTGCCGCGGCCCTACGATTTGATCTATCGCGTGCAGGGCACGCGCGGCATCTGCATGGCGACCACAGACAAGATCTACATCGAGGGACGCAGTCCGAAACCCGATACGTGGGAGTCGATGCAGCCTTACTACCAGGAATTTGAGCATCCGCTGTGGAAGGCCCTGAGCGAAAGAGCCCAGAGTCACGGCGGGCACGGCGGCGGCGACTGGCTGGTCATGCACCGTCTGATCCAGGCGCTGCGAACGGGGACGCCGCCCGATATGGACGTCTACGACGCCGCCACCTGGAGCTGCATCACGGAATTGACCGAAAAGTCGGTCGCCAACCGGAGCCGTCCCATGGACTTCCCCGATTTCACGCGCGATCGCTGGAAGACGGTCCCGCCGCTTGGCATCATCGGTCTGGAATAACTCCCACCGATCCAGGCGACGATCAAAGCCTTGGGCATCCCGCATCTGGAGCAACACCGGGAGTGATGTTTCAGCCCAGAATCGCCGCGAGAGCGAGCGCTGCGATGGAGAGCATCCCGAAGGCCAGGTTGAGCTGGCCGGTAGCGCCGTCCAGAGAGAGGAACAGCGCGGGATCGGCGCTCGTGTGGCGCGCCAGGCCGCGGCGCATGAGCCTTACGGCCAGCGGCAGAGCCAGGAACGTGATGAGAAACGTGAGCGGCATCTTCGGCCCGATGCCCAGACGACCGATCGCCAGCAGCGCGAGCACGACCGCGAACGGCGAGAAAACGAGCAAGCCGTAATAGGCCGCCGAGAGGCGATCGCCGAGGAGCGAGGCAATCGTCCGCGCGCCGCCCGCCGTGTCCGGCCCGATGTCTCGCCAGTTGTTGGCGTGCAGGATGCCGATGACCAGCAGCGACATCGGCACCGCCCAGACGGCGGGCAGCCACGACAGCGAGCCAGTCTGCACGGTCCATGCGCCCAGGGCGCCCAGGATTCCAAAATCAAGGAACACCGCCAGGTCGCCCACGGCGTGGTACTTGAGCGCGAACGGGCCGAGCGAATAGAGGACCCCAATCGCGATGCCCGCCAGGCCGATCCACAGGATGGGCAAGCCGACCACAACCACCAGCACGGCAAGCAGGACGGTTCCGAGCGCGAACAGCGCTCCTGCCACGGCGAACGCACGGTCGGGCGTGATCCAGCCGCGGACCACGGCGCCGCTCACCGGGTTGACGCGCCGATCGAAGCCGCGCTTGAAATCGACGCCGTCGTTCAAAAGGTTCGCTCCGACGTGCAGCAACAGCATGCCGAAAAACGCCGCCGCGAACCTGAACCATCCGATTTCGGCGCCACCGATGGTCGCGGCCATCGCCGTCCCGAAAATCACCGGCACGGTGGACGCGGTGAGCGAGTACGGCCGCGCGGCGATCCACCAGAGTCGGAGAAAACCGGGCTGCTGATGCTGGGAATTCTTCTTCGTCTCCACCGTCCTGGCCGCCTCGTTTCGGTGCCTTTCATGTGATCACAACGCGGTAGTGAGAAGTGTAAAGTGACGAATGCCAAATGCAAAGTGGCCTAAGGCGAACGGCAGAAAACACCGCCGAGACGGGAGGGTCTCGGAGAGAGCCACCAGACCAGGTAGTGAACCAAACCGTGTACACGATCCGCGCACGGCGCGCGTGATACGCCCGGGAAGGGCCTACCAGCGGTAGTCGAGACCCAAGGACAGCCCCTGCGCCCAGAAGCTGGTTTCCTGGAAGGCAAAGGCAGGTCGCGCTGGACCGGCGGGCGGGACGGCCGATGTGGGCAGGTAGGAACCGTTCACGTTCAAATCGACTTGATCGCCGGCGCGGACGACGTGCGGCCAGTAGAGGACCGTGTAGCCGCACGTGACTTGCAGGTTCTGGGCCAGCAGGTAACCGACCGTCACCCCGAACTCCAGCAACACGCCGGTTTGCTTGCGCGAGTAGCTGCCGATGTTCGTGTCCAGGGCCAGCAGCCCTTCCTCGTAGGTCGTGACGGCATCGCCGCCGCTGCTCACGGTGCTTCCGCGGATATCGACTTGCTCGTGCGTGCGGCCGAGTGCCAGTTTGGCCAAACCATCGAAGCACCAGCGGTTCCGATAGTACTCGCCCGACAGGCCGATTTCGCCGCCCTGGAACTCGTTGCTGATCGCAAACGAGTCGGTCACCGCGGAACTGTCGAGCCGCTGGTCGGGCGCCCAGACCGTCGCCACATCGCGGATGACCAGGCTGTCGTCCAAGCCCAGGTAACGGTATCCGCCCAGCAGATCCAGCCGGAACCCCGGCTGAGCCCCGGCGTTGCTCCGGCAAGGGTGATAGCGGACGCCACTGCGGCAGAGGATGTTGCCGCGCAGATGAACGCCGAACGATTCCAGCGAGTTGGCCGCCGCGGCTTCGACGGAGCCGGCGGCCAGGCCCGGATACGAGATCAAGCGCGAAGTAGGGCCTGCGGCAGGGTCCAAGCTCGGGTCCACATCGTAGAACGGCCGCGCGATGATGTCGCCGCCGCTGGAAGCGGCGCTGAACAGCAGCTGGTCATCTTCCAGCGTAAAGTACTCGGCGGCTAGACCCAGGCGTTTCTGAGCGCCCAACCAGGCTCCCAACCGCAGCCGCAGACCGTCGCGGGCACTGTCAAAGACATCCGAGCCGCCAAACAGCACGGCGGTGCCGGGCTCGCCGAGCACTCCCGCCTGGGCCGACGGTGTCCCGTCGGGACTGGTCGTCACCAGCGGCGGCAGATGCATCCCCTTCATCGACCACCACAAGTATTCCAGGTCGCCCCAGACCCACTCCGGCGAACTTTGCGAGCAGGCCCCGCGCGGGTCAGACCGGTTGCCCCAGGCACCTCGCGAACCGGATCCGAATTCCGGCCCCTGCAGCAGCTCCCGGACTTCTTCCTCGGTCAGCACGGAACCGTCCTCCTCCAGGGCCGAGCCCGCGTCGATCAGAATGGGTCCTTCGTCGCTCAAGACGGGGCCGGTCAGCGGCGCACCGGACGTGCCGGAGGGAGCTGTGCCTGCCGCGGGCGCCCGCGTCGCGGGCGGCGGTTGGGCGGAGGGCGCGATGGCTGGGGATTTCGCCTTCGACGCCGATTTCGACGACGGTTGCGCGGGTTCGGTGTTCAGGGCCACGAAGTGGGCGGGAAGGGATTTCTTGGCCGCGGTCAGTTTTTCTGCGACGATCGTCCGTCGCTGCAGGTCGGAACCCGACTCCAGCCGGCCGACGATCTGGACGCGTTGGCGGAGAAAACCCTTCAGGTCCGTCCCTTCGGCGGCAGCCACGCGGAACGACGTCCGGCCATCGCCGTCCGTAATCACGTACGTCTCTTGGCCGTTCCGTTCCGCCGCTTTCTGCAAGACGCCTACGGCCACCAGCCGCAGATCGCGGCCGTCGTCCGCGGCGGGGGATGCGGTGTCCCTGCCGATCGGCAGCCAACCGGCTAGCATGATTGTCGCGGCAAGAAAGCATCTGCGGTACATGGTTCGACGCCGAGTGGCTGAGGCGGAAAAGGAAGCGCGGCGGGGCTTCTAACAGAATCGTCCAGCCGAATCAAGAGCGAACGCAGCCTGCGGCGATGCGGATGCGGCGACGGCGGGAAAGAGAACTGCTCTGGACGTCTGCGCCGCGATCTGCGACACTTCCCGCCCTTTCGCCGGAAACCTAGTGCGTCTTCAAGACTAAAAAGTGGGGTAAGCATCCTGCTTGCCTTTCGATTCATCGCGCTAAACGCAAGCTGGAAGCTTACGCCACCGCATCGGTCACCCCAAGATTAAGCCTTGACGACGCACTAGGCTGCCGGCCATCTGATCGAGTTCGCGTGCATCTGGTCTCAAGTCAAGGAGCTGCTAGCGTGAACCAGACTCGTTGGATTGTCGCCGTCGCGTGTTTGGCGTTCACCCTGGCTTCGGTCCACGCGTGGGCCGAAACCAAGTCGGGCTTCAGCCTGAATGGCCTGAATCCGTTCGCGAAATCCACGGATTCGAAGAAGGCCACGAGGTCGCCGTCAAAATCATCGAACGGATTCAAGCTGCCCTCGCTGTGGCCGACCACCGAGGAGAAGAAGGTAAGGAAACGTTCCACCGAGCCGTCCGCGTGGGACAAGTTTACCAGCGGAACCAAGTCCATGTTCGACAAGACGACCGACGCGCTCATCTTCTGGGACGACGAGACCTCGAAGAAGAAATCGCACGGCTACGACAGCATCCACAGCCGCTATGGCGTCAGGAAGAAAGAAGAGGAAAAGAAGTCCTTCTTTTCCAGTTGGTTCTCCGGCGAGGAGGAAGAGCCCAATAGACCCAGGACCGTGAGCGAGTTCTTGAGTCAGGACAAGCCCAAGCCGTAAGCACCGTTCGAGAAATAACTGTCCAGTGTTTATTGCTGATCATCACACGGAGTGTGATGGCTACTTCGACGAGGAAACAGTTGTTTCTCGAACGATGCTAAGCACCTACAGCATTCCGCGGAACTGCTCGAACAGGTAGCGGCTGTCGTGCGGGCCCGCGGACGCCTCCGGATGGTACTGGACGCTGAACGCTTTCAGACGCCGATGCCGCATCCCGGCCACGGTATTGTCGTTCAGATTGCGGTGCGTGATTTCCAAGTCGGCGGGCAGGCTTTCTTCCTCCACGGCGAATCCGTGGTTCTGGGCGGTGATCTCGACCCGGCCCGACAGCAGGTTCAACACCGGCTGATTGGCCCCCCGGTGGCCGAACTTGAGCTTGAACGTCTTCGCCCCGCAGGCCAAGCCGAGCAGTTGATGGCCCAGGCAGATGCCGAACACCGGCTTGGTGCCCAGCAGGCCGCGGATCGTCTCGATCGCGTAGTGCAGCGGCTCCGGATCGCCCGGACCATTGGACAGGAACACGCCGTCCGGGTTCTGGGCCAGCACGTCCGCGGCCGTGACCGTGCCGGGCAGGATGGTCACCCGGCAGCCCAAGTCGCGCAAATGCCGCGCGATGTTCCATTTCATGCCATAGTCCAGAGCCACGACGTGCTTCTCGTTCGGGTCGGCCTGCTCGCGCTGGGCTTCCGACTGCAGCCGAGACCAGCTGCTCAACGACTCGTCCCAAACCCTGGCTTCGGTGGGGACCACTTCCCGAACCAAGTCCCTCCCCACCAGTCCGGGACTGGCTTTCGCCTTGGCCACCAGACTGCCCGAATCGAGATCGGTCGTGGACAGGACGCCTTTCATCGCGCCGAAAATGCGGATTCGTCGCACCAGCGAACGGGTATCGATGCCCGCCAAGCCGACAATGCCGTGTTTTTCGAGATACCCGTCCAATTTGCCCTCAGCGCGAAAGTTGCTCGCGATCCGGCTGTTCTCGCGGACAATGAAACCGGCCAGGTGAGGTTTGTGGCTTTCGACGTCCAGATCGTTGACGCCGTAGTTGCCGATTTCCGGATACGTCATGGTGACGATCTGCCCGCGGTAACTGGGGTCGGTTAGGATCTCCTGGTACCCGGTCATGGAGGTGTTAAACACCACCTCACCATCCACCTCACCGCGAGCGCCGAACGCCTGTCCGGTGAACACGGTCCCGTCTTCGAGAGCAAGTTTGGCAGTCTCAGTCATGGCTGTGCGGTTATATCCGTCACGGTTGTTAAGACGTGAATCAAGTTCTCCCTCCGAGCCGCGATTCCGTAGACGCTTTGCGGGCCGGTCTCAAGTCTCCGGGGGATGCCGCCCGATACCCATACACGGCTGTGGGTCTCCGGACACTGACACACGTCAGGTCCGGTCAGCCAACCATCGAGGACTCTTGCTGCGGCGAGCGAGAGTCCTCATTTTTTTGCGCTTCGCGCGTCGCTCCGGAATCGTCACCGGCGGATTATAGCGGGTGCCATCCACGCGGAACAGGACGCCAAGCCCCCACATCTTTACATTGTCCCCGTTGCCGTCCTTCGCTATAATCCGCAACCAACGCGGCCCTTGGCCGCCCCTTGGCTATATAGAATTGGCCCGCGAAGGGCCTGACGGCGTGATTGGGGAGGATTCAGCCACGACAGGCTTACGAATTGGACTTGGTCACGATACGCATCGACTGGCCCTTGGCGGGCCGTTGGTGGTTGGCGGGGTCTGCGTGCCACACGACCACCACCTGGTTGGGCACAGCGACGCTGATGTGCTGCTGCACGCCATCACGGACGCGATCCTCGGTGCCGCCGCCCTGGGTGACATCGGCGAGTTCTTTCCCGATACGGACGAGGCGAATCGAGGCCGCGATTCGGGCGAAATGCTGCAACTGGCCCAACAGCGAGTCCGGGAAGCCGGCTTTCGCATCGTCAACCTGGACTGTATCGTTTTTGCACAACGTCCTCGATTAACCCCTCATAAACCGGCCATTCGCCAACGAATTGCCGAATTGCTGGGGGTGACGCCAAACCTGATCGGACTGAAAGCCAAGACAGGCGAGGACTTGGGGGCGGTGGGACGGGAGGAAGCCATGTCGGCCCAATGTGTGGCGCTGCTGGAAACTTGCACGACGGAGTGTGAACGATGACGATTCGACTGTACAACACCTTGACCCGAAACAAAGAAACCCTGCAACCGGTGACGCCCGGCAAGGTCGGCATCTACCTGTGCGGACCGACCGTCTACGACAAGGCCCACATCGGCCACATGGTCGGGCCGGTGATCTTCGACACCATCAAGCGATATCTCGTCTACAGCGGCTACGAAACGACGTGGGTCGTCAACATCACGGACGTCGATGACAAACTGATTAAGAAGGGCAAAGAGCGGGGACTATCCATGGCCGAAGTGGCCCGCGAGAACACGGCCGACTATCTGGCGAATTTGGAGGGGCTGGGCGTCGATCAAATCGACCACATGCCAAAAGCCACCGAAAACATCGACGAGATCATCCGCTTTGTTCAAGGACTGATCGACCGCGACTTTGCTTACGTCGTCGATGGCGACGTGTTCTTTGATGTCGGCAAAGACACCGGCTACGGCAAGTTGAGCAATCGCAGCGCGGACAGCCAGCAGGGCGAAGGCGGCGAAGCGGCGGCCAAAAAGCGATCGGCCGGGGATTTTGCGCTGTGGAAAGCGGCCAAGCCCGATGAGCCCTCGTGGGACAGTCCCTGGGGTAAAGGCCGTCCCGGCTGGCACATCGAGTGTTCCGCGATGAGCCGGCGACTGCTGGGCGAGACGTTCGATATCCACGGCGGCGGACTGGACCTGATCTTCCCGCACCACGAAAACGAGATCGCCCAGAGTGAATGCTGCCACGGCAAGCCGATGGTCAAGTACTGGCTGCACAACGGTCTGCTGCGGGCCGCAGCGGCCGGCAAAGTCGGCGGCCGTACGGAACGCGAGCAGGAACAAGCGACGGTGGACACCAAGATGAGCCGCTCGAAAGGCGCCGGCGGATTGGCTGACCAGATCGCCCGTTTCGGCGGCGAAACGATCCGCTTTTTCCTCCTCCGCACCCACTACCGCAGCACGGTCGAATACAGCGAACAGGGCTTGGAGGAAACCAAAACGGCCCTGGACGGTTTTGCACGGTTCTTTGAACGCTACCAGCGAATTACCGGCCAGAGCTTCTACGAGTTGCCGCCGATCGCGCGACGCACCGAGGGGGAGATCTCCGCCGACGGCGACCCGTTGCTGACGGAAACGGCTCAACGGCGGGCCGGCTATCTGGCCAAAATGGACGACGATTTCAATACGGGAGGGGCCATCAGCGAACTGTTCGAGTTGCTGCGGGCGCTGAACAAGTACGCCGACCAGCACCTGGAGGACCCGGCCGGCCGTACGGAATCGGCGCTGGCCAGTTTTCAGCGCGGGGTCGTCACGCTGCGCGAACTGACGGCCATCCTGGGCGTGTTTCGCACCCCCCCGCAACTGAAGACGGGCCAAGAGACGGAATTGGTCGGCCAGCTGCTGGATCTGCTGGTGGAACTGCGCAACGAGTCGCGCAAGAAAAAGGACTTCGCCACGGCCGACCGCATCCGTAACGGCTTGAGCGAATTGGGCGTCACCCTCGAAGACCGCAAGGACGGGACCGCGTGGAGACTGCCGTAGCGTTTTCAGCCGGGGTCTGCTCTCCCCCCTTGCTCTTCCGTGACTTTCTGCTGGCCGGGATTCGCGTGGGGCGAGCAATGGCGAATAGCGAATACTGAATACTGAATGGCGAATGCAGAATGCTTCGATGCCGGCTCATTCTGACTTCTGTGTTCCTTATTCTGTATTCCTTCATTCAATTGAGAAGACTGAGGAAACCGTCCCGCGATGGACTGCGACGTACGTCATGACCTGGTGCTGGGCATCGACCCCGGCTTGAACACCACGGGCTACGGCCTGGTGCAACTGGGCGCCGGCGGTCCGAAGTTGGTCGAGGCGGGCGTGGTGCGCAGCCGAGCACACGATCCGCTGGAGGCCAAGCTGATAGAAATTCACCGGGGCGTGACCGAATTGCTGACGTCGTTTCATCCTACGGTGATGGCCATCGAGGAATTGTACTCGCATTATGAACGGCCCACGACGGCGATCCTGATGGGGCACGCCCGCGGAGTCATTTGTTTGGCCGCGGCGCAAGCCGGCGTCCCGATCCGGCATTACGCGGCGACGCACGTCAAAAAAGTGCTGACCGGCAGCGGACGAGCCCCGAAACCGCAGGTCCAGATGGCGATCTGCCGCGAATTCGGCCTGCCTCAAGCACCCGAGCCGCCCGACGTGGCCGACGCCTTGGCCATCGCCCTGTGCCACATCTACTTTCGTGATGTGCCCTTGACCAAATACTCATGAGACGGAACTTACTCCCTTGATCACGAAAATCTCCGGCAAGCTGATCGCCGTCAACGAGGCCATCGCCACCCTGGCGGTGGAAGCCTTCGAGTACGAAGTGTTGATCCCGGAAACCACCCGGCGGCGGCTGCAAACCATGCTGGGCGAGACGGTCAGCTTGCACACCCTGCACTACCTGGAAGGCAACCCGGCCCAGGGGCGCGTCGTCCCGCGGTTGGTCGGCTTCCTGAACGAAGTCGAACGCGAGTTTTTCGAACTGTTCTGCTCGGTGGATGGCGTCGGCGTGAGGAAGGCTTTGCGCTCGATGGTGAGGCCCGTGAGGGACATCGCGGTGCTGATCGAAGAGCAAGATGCCAAGGGCCTGTCCGCGCTGCCCGGCATCGGCCCGGCCATCGCCGAGCGGATCATCGCCAAATTGCGGCGCAAGATGCCCAAGTTCGCCCTGCTAGTCGGCCGCGAAGAAAGCGGCGCGACGGAAGTCGAACGCAGCGTGATGGACGAGACGTTCCAGATCCTCTGTTCGTTGGGCCACAGCGAATCCGACGCCCGCCGCCTGCTGGACGCCGCGCTGGCCAGCAAGCAGAAATTCAAAGACGTCGAATCGCTGCTGCAGGCCGTCTATCAACACCGGCGCGACTGAGCCGCGACCGGAGCCTTGGCGTCCACTGCTAGCTGCCGGCCCTCTGCCGTCCGCGCCGTTTTCGCGGCGTACAGCAGGCTTGCCCCTGCTTTCCGAGCGGTTCTTCTGCCCTGCGCGGTTCCGACTTTAACGATTATGACGGCGGTAAGCCTCCTCCCGATTTCCCGAAATCGGCGCCACCGATGCGGCCGATGAATCCCTCCTAGGCACTCCCACCGTTTCAGCCGGAGTATCCGGAAGGGTCGTCCGATCATGATCCCCGTCCGAAGCCCCCATCTGCGCACGGTTTGGCTTCTCTCGGCGGCCATCCTGTGGTCGAGTTCAGGGGGCGCCAGCGCGCTGTCCGCCGAATTTGCCAGCGCCGTCCCCTACGGCGCGGAATGGGACGACGACCGGGCAGTGGCACGCCTGGAACCGCGCCAGCCGGAATGGGAGATCTCCAATTCGAGCTGGGATGAACCGGCGCTGCCCGCAGAGTACTGCCCGGTCGAAGCGACCGAATCGTCTCCCTGCGTTTCCCCGGCGCGCCGTTGGTACGCCGGAGGCGAGATCATCCTGGCCAAACCACGGTTCGAGGATGGCGCCGAAGAGGACGAGCAGGGGGCAGTGATGGATTTCCTGCACCTTCACGCGACCCCGCGCGTCTGGCTTGGCGTGGTCGACGAACAAGGACTTGGCCTGCGCACGCGATTTTGGCGTTTCGAAGACGTCTCGAACGCGGATCGGGTTCTGCACGTGCCACTGCAAGGCGACTATGCCGGCATGGAGATCGAAGCCTACACGATCGACGCCGAAATTACCCAGCAGTTTTGCATCTGCCAGTGGGATGCGATCGTCGCCAGCGGCGTCCGCTACGCTTCGCTGGAACAGAAGATCGTGGCGGCCGACGCCGACGACTATCGAGCGAAACTGTTTCACGCCATTGGGCCCACCCTGTCGCTGGACCTCCACCGCTCGTTGGGCCGCTTCGGGTTCGCCTGGATCGCCAATGCCCGCGGCTCGCTGCTGGTCGGCGAAGCGAGGTGGAGTGCGCCCAACCGAATTCACCACACCGACGACCTTGGCGCGATCTTGGACATGCAGATTGGCCTGCAGTGGACGCGCTGCTTTCCACGCTTAGGGAAAGTGGCCGTCCGCGGCACCTACGACCAGCAAAACTGGTTCGGCGTGGGAACGTTCTTCGCTACCGAGTCGTCCGCAGCCAACGGAATGCTGGGCGTTCAGCCGGACGACCACGACATTGCCTTCATGGGGTTTTCCATCGGCGTCGAGCTGACTCGCTAACCCTTGGATGGCCTTCCGGCGACCGTCTTGACCAGCGGAATCTCCGGCGCGGCCGGATCCGGCTTGCGGCTGAGCAATTCCGTCAACTGGAATGCCTGGTACGGCCGCTCGGCGGCAGGCTGCAGATCGGCGCCGGCGTTGGCGACCCAGAAGCGAGTGCTCTTGGGCTCGAACAACGCGTTGTGCAGGTTCGACTTCATCGCCACCGGACGGTCCATCAAACGGATCGCCGTTTCGGCCGTAAAGCTGCCATGGCCGTCAGCCATGCGGCGGGCCAGTTCGTCATAGCGGTCGCCCGCCGACAGGATCACGCAGTCCTTGACGGGCTTGGGCAGCAGCGCGTGGTGCTGGCCGGGGTCGATCGTGAAGAAGGCGTTCCAGGACGCTTCCATGCCCACTGCCCGGTTGGTCTTGGCGTCGGCGATCACGTAGAAGTACTGGCACGTGCGGGGGCTGTCGCGGAAGATACGGATGGCGTCGTCCAGCGTGTCGGCCCGCTCCAGGACCTCCCGGACCAAAAATGCCATGGGCACGCCTTCCCAGTGCCCGATGCCGCCCCCGCCCATCTCGCCGATCGACACGTGGCGGGCATTCATGCCGGTGACCGAGCCGATAAAACCCGCGTACGTCACGTTTACGAACGGAATGCCGCCCTCGGGCTCGGCCACGATGATCACGGCGTGCTCCTGCAACCGCCAGTCGATGGCGTAGTCCAGCACGCGGCCATGGTACAGCGTGCCGTCCTTGGTCGCGGAATTCATCACGGCAAAACCGCTGCAGTGGAACATCTCCGGGATGAAATTGGCGATGCGGGCGTCCGCCGCCGGCACTCCGGCCCCGTCTGCCACGCCGCGAATTTCATCCATGATCCGGTCCGGCACGAACCGCTTCTGCGTCTCGATGATGATTTCCACGATCTGCCGAGGCTTCAATCGCACCGGCCCCCACTCCAGTGCCTCCTGCTCGCCCTTGACATCCAGCAGGTACCTCGAGTTCTCGCGCACGTGGTCCTTCAGCAGCGCGCCGTGCTGGTATCCCATCTCGTACGGCGTGCCCTTCAAGTGCAGCACCGGATACCCGTCGATCCGTTCCAACCACCCGGCGCCACAGCGGGCCACGGTTTCCGCTCGGATCGCCGTGGGGACGCCGATGAAAGCGACGAGAATTGCCGCATGAATCAGAAGCAAAGGCGTGCGTTTCATTGGTCTTGGATCCTCTCGGGGGCGATTGAACTTAGAACCGCTAACAAAACCGTTCGGCGCGGGTCTCTGACCCCGCCGAAACCGCCGACCGAAGGTCTCCGATTTCGGTTTTGTTAGCGGTTCTTAACCAGCTGCGTCCAAACCTGAAAACCCTGATCTTTCACCGAGTGCGTCGTCCAGACTAAAAAGTGGGGTAAGCTTCCAGCTTGCCATCGACAAATCGCCGCAAGCTGGAAGCTTACGCCACTTGCGCTACCCCAACATTTAGCCTGGACGTTGCACTAGGCTTTCACCTAATCTCTTCCTACCGCCTTGGAGCCGAGGGGGATTAAGTGAAAGATTAGGTGAAAGATTAGGGCCAATCGGAGAGTCCGCCATGCTTGCCGATTGCTGAAGATTGTAGCGCGGGATGTCGAGCCTGTCCAGAATCTGGAGCATGATATCCCGTTGCGCTGGGGTCAGACGTACAGAATTCTGTTTTCGCGGCCCATCGTCCAGCCAAAGAGGAGAATCTGTGCTCGCGAGAACTGAATTCTGTACGTCTGCCCCCTGATCCGGACGAGCGTCTATTGGTCACAGGAAAATCTCTTTCTCATGCACACGAGCCTTGGACGCCCAACCTTGTCGGCGGGCTTGGGCGATCAGTTCCTTGCCCGGTCCGTGGTGGGCATACAGCGCTTCGCCGGGGCTGACGTAGCGGTTCCAGTGGGCTTCGAAGATGGCCACCAGGTCCTTGTTCCTGGCCAGCACGGCCGGCACGGCGTGCAGCATCACGCGGCGCAGTTCGCGGCGCTGAAAGTAGCGTCCCACGAACGACGGCAGAATTGCCGAGAGCCACGTGTTGCGAGCGACGTGGACGGATCGCGTGATCACGTACCGGGGCCGGTCGAGCGGACCGAGGGCTTCGTGCAACGCCTGGGTGAACAGTGCCGCCTCCTCGTCGCGAGCTTCTTCCAGGAACAACCGCACGTAGCCGCCCGAACGCTGGCCCACGTGCAGCATGCCCGGATGCCCCAGCAACTCGGCATCGCACAGCGACAGCAACACCGCCTTGCCGATGGCCAGGGCCAGCGAAGCGTCGTTCCATTGCTCCCGCGCACCCTTGAAAGGCGGGAACCCCCCGCTGCCTCCCAGGGGGCTCGTCTCCAGCGCGCGGATCGGTTCCGCCGAATACGGCTGGCCGATCTTCCACAACTCCCGCACGTCGGTCCGCCGTCCGGCCCGGGCCAGCATCTCCGCATTCAACAGGCTGGTGGAACCCTCCAGCCCCTCCGGCTTCAACTCCGTGAACGCCGGATGGACGTGCCCGACGCCCTTTTCGATGGCCCCATCGTCGGTGATGCCGAACAGCGTGCTGTGCTTGGCGATGAACCGCAAGTAGTCGTCCAAGCCCTTGGTGAATTCCGGCGCGATGCAGACCACGTCCCAGTTGTTGGCCAGCTTCTGCAGGTCCTCCCCGTCCAGCCGGATCGAACGGCCTCGCAGTTGATTGACGGTCATGGATGTCGTGACGGTGGTCAAGTCGATCAGCACGTTGATCTTGCTGGCGTCCCAACCCTCGCCCAGCAGGCCGCGGGTGCCCACCAGGCACTTGGTCAGCCCCGCCTGGAACAGGTCGGTGATCATGGCCACGTACACGCGAGGGCACCAGTCACTGCCCTTGCCGCGGAGGACGTGGAAGCCCTCCTCCTCGCCGAACTCCAGCTCGACTTGGTAGCCTTCCTTGGCCAACCACTGCTGAGCCGCGACGTCCAACGTGGGAGCCAGATCGTCGTCCACCAGGACGCTCGAGCCGGTGACCAAAATCGGCTGCAGAGCGTCGGTGTCCGGGTGCTGGATCAGTTGCTTGAAGGCGGCGATCGCCCCGCCCGCTTCGGCGTCCAGCAGGTGTTCGACCTCGGCGCTCACGGCCGAAGTCTTCTCGAAATCCGCGACCACGACCGCCCGCAGCCGGTCGCCCAGCAGTCGCTGCTCCGCGGCCAGGATGGGCACCAGCGCCTCGGTCTTGCTTCGGGAATAGGCCATCACGCGGGCCACGGGCGAGGCGCAGGCTTGGGCGCCCGTCTCGGTGATCTGCACGCCCAGCGTCCTCAGCCGCCGCACCACTTGCTCGGCCAACTCGCGCTTCCCGGCGTCCGCCGAACGCCGCAAGTGGTGCCGCACGTAGCGGTCCAGGACCGGCGTCAGCATGGCCATCTCGGGATACTCTTCGGGATCGACATCGGTCTGGGGCGGCGGCACCTCCGGCGGCAATTGGTGACCGCGCCGCAGCAAGAAGGTGCGAGCCGCCAGCGCGAACGCCGGATCGCGTTTCTCGAAGCTGTCCCAGTCCCTGACCACGCCCGTCGGCAGCCGCCGCTGGTGCAGCACCTCCAACAGCCAATCCGACAGCGGCTCGCCGGTGGACGGGTCGTAGGATGGGTTTCCAACCCGTCCCGCGTCACCGCTTTCCGCCAGCGTTGGGGGGCGGTCTGGCAGTGTTGTGGTGCGGTCTCCCTGCGTTGTGGTGCGGTCTCCCTGCGTTGTGGTGCGGTCTGGCAGTGTTGCGGTGCGGTCTGGCAGTGTTGCGGTGCGGTCTGGCAGTGTTGGGGTGCGGTCTGGCAGTGTTGTGGTGCGGTCTCCCGACCGCACCACGTCGCCGACCGCAGGTCTCCCTGGGAGGGCCACGTCGCCGACCGCAGGTCTCCCTGGGAGAGCGGGAGACCTGCGGTCGGAGACCTCGGCGGGGTCGGGAGACCCGCGCCGAACATGGTAGACCTCGGCGGGGTCGGGAGACCCGCGCCGAACGGGCTCACCACACCGAACCGCAGCGTCAGCTTCGTCGGCCGGGCGGCACAATTCCGCCACCAGCTCGTGCAGCTGTTCATCCGCGTTGGCGATGAACGTCAGCTCTTCGCGCGTGGGCCGGACGAAGTAAGCCAAATCTTGAGACGGCGCGAGAAAGCCGTCCTTGACGACCGCCGGCACGGGCACCTCGTAGTCCACCTCGCCAAAGAACTCGTCGTACCGTTGGATGTCCTCCGGCCGCTTGCCTTCCCGATCCGGCGGCGTGGCCGTCAAGCCGATGACGACCGGCTGGTCCAGCAACTCGTGAGCGTCCGCCAGGACGCGGCCCCAGTGGCCCAGCAGGTGATGGCACTCGTCCAGAATGATCAGTCCGACGCCGCGTTCCTTCAGCCGCTGCAAGGTCCGCAGACTGGAGGCGTGCAGCAGGTCCAGCGAACCGCCGGCCAGCGCCGCCGCGTCGCGGACTTGTTTGCGGTAACCGCGCAGCCGCTGCTCGTAGTAGTCCCGGTTGTGCCGCCGCAGGTCCTCGATCCACACGGCCGCTTCCTGGGGATCCTTCGCCTGACCAGCTTCGATCAGCCGGTCCTGCCACAACTCGATCGCCGGCGCTTCTTCATCCGGGCCGCCGCGGCCGGGCAGCGTCACGGATTGGTAGGTCAGCGAGGTCAGCAGAGCCGGCTGCTCCGGATTGGTGCTCACCAGCGGCGGTTCGGTCTGGGCGGGCGAGAACAGCTCGATCTTGTCCGCCCACTGGGCTTGGATCGCCGAGTTGGGCGACAGCACGAGGGCCGGCAGACGGACGCACTCGGACCACAGGTACAGCCCCAGCACGGTCTTACCGGACCCCGGCGGCGCGACGATGTGCAACCGCCGCTTGCCGGCCGCGAGCTTTCGCCGCGCGATCTTCACCGCGTCCGCCTGCGACGGCCGCAGTTGGCCCTGAAACCGGATTTCGGGAAACTCGGTGGCCATCCCAGCGAAGGACAAGCGAGAATGCTCTGCAAACAAACAAAACAGCCGGCAAGATAACCTACCGGAGTACTTGATGCGAGGGGCGACAAATTCACAAGTGCCTGCCAGACAAGTCTTTTCGTAACACAAATGGAGGGGAAGACTTGACTTTCTCGCCGAAGTTTCGCAGGATAACGTCTGCGGACACGCTTAGACAGAATCACTTCTCAAGTACGGCTTCCGTTGCGGCTCGCCCAAGCGTCTGTCCGTTGTGTCGGCGGCACGTTTCGAGACTCGAAGCGAAAGGGGCTGCAGATCATGGTGAGCACGGTAACGACAAGACGCGGAGAGTTGCGTTCCCATCGGGACCAGGTACAGCGGCAGTTGGATCAGTTGGCCGAACTGCTCGAGGACATCGCGGATGCCGATGTGGATTCGTCGTGGGGCTGGTCTGCGGTGCCCACCGACGCGGTGCCGGATCGGGTGGCCGATCTGTGCGGCCGGTTGCAGACGCTGTTCTTCCTGGAAGAAACCGACGGGGCGCTGACGGACCTTCTGGAGGAGCAACCGGAACTCCGAGACGCGGTGGAGGATTTGCACGACGAGCACCCGCGTCTGCTGAGCCTGCTGGAAGAGATCGGCGAACTGTCCGGTTCTTCCGTTCGTCCTGCCTCCACCTGGGACGACGTCGAGTCGCGGTTCCACCAGTTCCAGCGGGCTTTGTCGGGCCACCTGCGGCGACATGACGACCTGGGGCAACGCGCGGCGCTGGTCGCCATGCGCTAGTGAGGCTGGACGGATGCCGTCGCTGTTAGTCGTAGACGACGAACCCACCGTGTTGCACCTGTTTCGGCGGATGTTCGACAAGGTGGGTGTCGAGGTGCTGACGGCGGCGAATGCGGCGGAGGCCCGCCGTCTGGTCGCCGAAACGCGTCCGGACGTGGCCATCCTGGATCTGGTCCTGCCGGATCAGACCGGCCTGCAGGCGTTTCAGGTGCTGAAGGAAATCGACCCGCGGCTGCCCGTGATCTTCATGACCGCCTCCGGCAACAGCGACACGGCCATCGAGGCGATGAAGCTGGGTGCGCTGGACTATCTGCTCAAGCCGTTGGACTTTGCCGAGGTCCGCAAGCTGGTGGACCAGGCGCTGGAGATCCGCCGCTGGACCCGGCAGCCCGTCGCTCTGCAAGACACCGCGGCTTCCCTGCCGGCGGAGGGCGACGCGCTGGTCGGCCGCTGCCCGGCGATGCAACTGGTGTACAAGGCCATCGGCCGAGTCGCTTCGCAGAACGTGACGGTGCTGATTCGCGGTGAAAGCGGGGCGGGCAAGGAATTGGTCGCCCGCGCGCTGTATCACCACAGTCATCGCTCGACCGGACCGTTCATGGAGGTGAACAGCGCGGCCATCCCCGAGGCGCTGCTGGAGAGCGAATTGTTCGGCTACGAGCGGGGCGCTTTCACCGGCGCAGACCGGCGGCGGATCGGCAAGTTCGAGCAGTGCCACCGCGGCACGCTGTTTCTGGACGAAATCGGCGACATGTCCCCGGCGCTGCAGAGCAAGATCCTGCGGGTCCTGCAGGAGCAGCGTTTCGAGCGCGTGGGGGGCAACGAGATCATCGCGGCCGACGTCCGCGTGATCGCCGCCACCAACCGCGACCTGGAACGGATGGTGGCCCGCAATCACTTTCGCGCCGATTTGTACTACCGCCTGAACGGCTTTACGATCCAGTTGCCTCCGTTGCGCGAGCGGGGCGAGGACCTGCCGCTGCTGGTCGATTATTTCCTGTTGCGGGCCAATCGGGACTTGAAAAAGGAAGTCCGCGGCGTCTCGCCCGCCGCCCTGGAAATGCTGCGGCGTTATGCCTGGCCTGGCAACGTCCGGGAACTGCAGAGCGTTGTGCGCCAATCCGTGCTGCAGACGACGGGGCCGGTGCTGCTGGCCGACTTCCTGCCGGACATCGTCCGCGGCGGTTCATCCTCGCCCCTGCTCAGCTACCCCAGCGAGGACGCGGGGGCCGAATACTGGGAGCGGTTCGTCAACGAACGCATGACGGCAGGCGTCGAGGACTTGTACGATCAGGCCCTGGCCCGCATGGAGACCGAGTTGATCACCCGCGTGCTGCGCCGCACCGGGGGCAACCAACTGGAAGCCGCCCGCATCCTGGGCGTCACGCGGACCACGTTGCGAACCAAGATCCGCCAGTTGGGCATTGCCATCGACCGCGTCGTCGTAGGCGGCGACGAGACGACTCAGGACCCATTTGCGGACGCGGACGGCGACAGTTCCAGGTAGCCGCCTATCGCGAACTCGACGCCCGACTGAACTACGATTCAAAACTGAGGTTGCCCATGAAAACGATCCACATCCGTGCTGCGTTTCTCTGTGCCTGTGTTGGTTTCGCGCAAGCTGCCGAGTTGCCGCGGCCGAATATCGTCCTGCTCATGGGCGACGACCACGGCTGGGAGGAGACCGGCTACAACGGCCATCCGCACGTCAAGACGCCGGTGCTGGATGAGATCGCCGCCACCGGACTGCGGTTCGATCGGTTCTACGCCGCGCATCCAAGCTGCTCGCCCACGCGGGCCAGTTTCCTCACGGGGCGCCATCCCAACCGGATGGGCACCTTCGCTCCGGGCTGGTCGTTGCGGCCGGAGGAGATCACGATCGCACACATCCTGGGCAAGGCCGGCTACCGTTGCGGGCACTTCGGCAAATGGCACGTGGGCACGGTCAAAGCCGGCTCGCCCACCAATCCCGGCGCGATGGGCTTTCACGAATGGGTCTCGCACGACAACTTCTTCGAACTCAACCCGTCGCTCTCCCGCCAGGGCGGTCCGCCCGAAGTCTTTCCGGGCGAAAGCTCCGAAATCGTGGTGAACGAAGCCGTCCGTTTCATCGACGGCGCCCGGCAGGCAGGCAAGCCCTTTCTCGCCGTCGTTTGGTTTGGCTCGCCGCACGAACCGTACAGCGGCCTGCCCGCGGATCTCGCGCTCTACGATGACTTGCCCGCGAAGTACTCGAAGCCGGTCCGTCTCACGTCCAACGAAACCGGCGGCCAGGTCACGCGTCCGCAAGGCGAAGTGCTGCGTGAGCGTTACGCCGAGATCACCGCGATGGATCGCGCGATCGGCGCGTTGCGAAAACACCTCGCCGCGCAGGGGCTGCGCGAGGACACGCTGTTGTTCTACTGCGGCGACAACGGCACGTCGCCGGACGCGGCGCTCGGCGTTCCGCATCGCGGCGTCAAGGGGCAGGTCTATGAAGGCGGCACGCTTGTGCCGGGCCTGGTCGAATGGCCGGCCCGCATCCCGCAGCCGCACGCCACCAGCGTCCGCGCCTGTACCAGCGACCTGCTGCCCACCCTCTGCGCGCTGGTCGGTCAGCCGTTGCCGGACCGTCCGCTCGATGGCATCGATCTGGCCCCCGTGCTCGAAGGCCAGATGACCGTGCGTCCCAGTCCACTCTTCTTCTGGGAGTACAACACCGCGCGTCTGCGAGGTTCCCAGCCGGAACCCTGGATCGATCCGGAACTGCAAAAGGGCACGACGCCGCTGGTCAAATTGATGGGGGGCAAGGCCACGCGCGATTTCCTCAACTATCGCCACCCCGCCGTCACCGAGGACGACTACCGGGGCCCCCGCGCGATCATCGAAGGGCGTTACAAGCTGGTCATCCACGAGCGGCAGCGCGGCCAGCGGCGTGAACTGTTCGACCTGCAGACCGACCCGGCCGAAAAAGCCGATCTCGTGGAACAACAACCGGCCATCGCCGAGAAACTGGGAACCCGGCTCCGCGACTGGCAGCAATCCGTCCTGCGCAGCCTGACTGGCGCGGATTACTCGAAGTAGAATCCCTGCATTCCGGGACATTGGGAAGACAGAGTTTTCCGACTCTGCGGGAGCAAAATTCGGCAGCAGTTGAAATGAAAAAGGAGCAATTCGGCCCCGACCTGCAAGCGATCATCGACGCTTGGCCGGCCCTGCCCGAGGCGATCCGAGCGGGTATCCTGGCGATGGTCAAGGCGGCTGGCGGAACGCCCTAACGAAACCGGACACGCCGAGAACGGCTCCCCCTTACCCGAGTCGAGAAACGTCGAAGGAAGACGAAACTGGATTATCACGCGCATGCCCGACATGGAAGGGCTGGTAGCCGACTGGTACGTGTCCCCCAATCTCCCGTCAAGAAAGCACGAACCCGTTGATGGAATTCGCTGGCTCGGCCGTTCGTCGCCCGCCAATTCCCGGAACCAGGACATTGTTATCAGAATCTTGTCTTTTGCCACCACTCCAGCCTCGCGACGTGGCTTGGGTGTGCGCCCCCTGTGCGCGCAACGCACTTGCCGATTCTTACTCAGGTCATGGAGACCTGTGCGCGCAACTGCGACAAGTTTTCTAGGGAGGTGTTGGTGTCGAACCCCCCCGGATTAGCTAGGCAACGCAAGTGCCCGAGGTGGATGTGACCTGTGCGCGCAAGCCGGACGCACATCGAGGCGTCGCTGGAGGCGACCTACGCCCGCCGCGAGCGAGCGTTATCGATGACTCAAGGCCCCAGCAGGTTCAGCCGCATGTCCGTTCCCAAGTGGGTCGTTTCGTCGACCACGATGACGATTCTTCAAAACCGGACATGCTTGTCAACCGCTTGTCATCTGGGGCCACGCGTGCCGATCTTCCTGCCCGGCGTTCGGTCAGCTCTCGACACAGCGGGGCCGACTCGCCGGTGTCGGCGCGCGCCGAGGCCCCGGCGAGATGTCCAGTGGTCGAGTGCCAAAAGCGGTGGTTAAATGGAATACAGTAGAGAACGCCGAGCCGGCCTGGAGAAACTGCTCGACGGCGAAGGAGCTTACTAATTCTGCGACACAACGCGATTGGGATTGGCGGTTCCGTCGCCTTTTTTCAACCGTCGGCAAGACAGGACCAACGCCACCCCGAACACGATGCCAGCAAGGAACGAGAGCACAGGGATCGCTACTTGATCCGATGCCCCCTGATTTCTTTCTGCATCGCCTGGCGAACGCTCATTCCCCCGTCGGCTGCCTGCATCGGCTTTCGATAGGGGGATTGTCAATACGTTCTTCACAGGGTGTTCCGCCGACCTTGCTGCTGGCGACTCGGAGGTCTCGGCTATGTCGATCCGGCAGAACATGGCGATAGCGATCAGCGTCATCCCTCCCGTCATCAGGAGCACACCAGGACTAGCCGTATTTAGTCCTACTCGCCATTGAGCGTTCGTATCGCCCAACTCACCCGCCAGACGAATCGACTCTCTTACGCCAAACCAACTCAGGACAACGCCCAGGTATACGCAAACTCCGCCAAAGAAATTGCCGAACGCAATCTGCATGACCCTCAGAACGACGGCCTTGTCAAAAACCTGCGACTTGGACAGGGCAAGAAAAATCATTAAGCCCCCCATGCTGACGATCAAAATCGCCGTCGCCGCGATGATCAAGCCGAAAAGCCTAGTGAAATCGACGTAAAGCTCTGGGCCAATCGCAGACAATCGCCGCGAAGTCGGATCGTCTCGTTGCGGATTGCTACCGGGAGCGCTGCCATTCTGCGCAGACATAGTCGGATGGTTCTTACTGCCACTACTCATGATCCCGCCCCCCTATGGTTGACGCCACGGTTGATCTTCGTCCAGGGACCAAAGGAAGAATTGCTGATCGAAACCGGAAAACCTTCTCGAGATTACGCCTCGCTCCACGACCGTATACTCTTCGGTGAAAAAAGCCTTGTCGAAGGCGCCATCGTGGATATACTCGCGTTGAAACCGGTCATACGGGAAAAAACGCAACAAGAACCGGAGCTTACCAAGCCAGCCCACTTGCTGTGAGACGGGGAGCACTTCGTAGGGCAGGAAAAGAGACACTGCCGCTCGTTCGGCATGAACAACGGCATAATCGACGACACTACCAAAGGATCGCGACGTGTAAGCTCGTCCCATGTCGGTTTGGGTCGGCTTGATATCATTCCATTCGCCCCGGGTCTGAGTCTGGACGAAGAGACTGACGTCATACGGGACCGTGTCGCGAGGTGCTTCGGTTTGGACTATTACGAGCACGCCCAAGACCTTTCGTTCTCCGTCCACGCGAGTGGGTGTGCCCAGTACACGTTCGGCAATTGATGCGAAGGTACCCGCTCCGCCAACCTGTGCAACTGCCCTATTCTGGAATGAGCCACTGGCGGCAAGAGCCGCAATTCCACCCGTAATCAAATCACGTCTGCGCATCTTCTTTTCCTTGTGTTTAAGCCGCGTTCGCCGGTTCGCTGGTATGTGCGCGGGTTAATCGTCTCTCACACTCCCTGCATTCGTATTCTCACGTACATCGTCGATTGCATAGTAATTCCGAGAATCGTGGACGAATGAGACGAGGTTGAAAAACGGAAACGCGAGCCAAGTCGGGGGCACCGATTTGCAGCGTGGCGCGTAGGGCGCAAGCGGTACGGAATTATTCGACTCAACGGCAAGGACTCCGCAATGTTGCCCGAACCACGGCGAGTCAGATCGCCGAATGTACTCGCCACTGGCCTGTCTCGAAGAACGGAGCACCGGCACTATTTCAACAATCCTTCCTTTTTCGCTTTACGTCCGCCGAAACTCGGCCGCTTCGCGGCTCCCCGGACAAGCCACTACCAAAAACTCATCTCATAATTCAAAACGCCAAGAAGTCGTCAGCGAGAGGGTTTTTTGCACAGCACCTTCTGCTCCCCAACACTCGGCAGGCTAGCCTGAGTACGTGTGGATTTCAACCTGTGCAAGGCATAATTTGGAAGCTTACAAGTGGGCCGCGCAGCCGGCTACTGGGAGCCTGGCACGGCTACCGAGGCTCGCGCGCATGCCCTGCGGCCAAGTCCGGACATTGGTATCCGGATTTCGGGTTTATGCAAAGTAAACGCTGATCGCCCCGTGGTCCCCGCGCGATGGGCCATCGGGCGCGGCCTTTCAGACGCAAGTCCGGCTGCCATTGCCGACAGAAGGCGTCGATCAGGCAAGGCCGGCCGCGGGGGATGTGGCGGCAGTCACCATCCACTTGCCACGGCAGCGAAGACCATTCTGCCGAGTGCCCGGCTTTGCACACCGATGCAGACTCTGCCAAGCTCTTGCGCGCACGGGTCTGGTGTATCTCGCCGCAGTTTGGCCAACTGCCGTTGCGAGTTCGGGTGACGTCGTTGCGCACCAGGTGAAATCGACCCAAGCAAGAAACGGGATGTGCCCAGCGCGCACAGGTCGCGCCCACCTGAGTAACAAACTGCGGTCTTGTCGCGATATTTCATTTAAAAAGACATGAAAACCTGCAGGCTGCGTTACTTGCTGTTTGCGAGTGTCGCCTTGAGAGCCTGCGCTTCGCCGTGTTTGGGACGACCGAGGCAATCAACTGAGTCGCCACGACAGGTAATCTTGGCTGCCATCGGCGATCCGCAGGACATCGATCCCGTCCGGCTCAGATCGAAACAGGATCACCCATCGCTTGAAGGGAAACAGCCTGACACCTTCGCCAATCTCGGATGCTGCCGTTCCCATGACGGTCGTCGCGGACAATCGGGCGAGTCTTTCCGACTGCGCGATAAGCTCATCGATGATGTGGTCTGCCGCCTCAGGACGACGTTCTCTGAAAGCAACGTGAAATGCAATATCCTGCAAGTCGCGCTCCGCAGCTGCCGATCGACGTGCTATCCGCATCGGTTGCTCATTCTGCTTGCGCGCAGGCGTTCCCGTACTGCGGCTTTCGTTTCGTCGGCATTGAACACTGCCACCCGGCCCGCGGCGATGTCCTCATCAGCTTCGCTGATCATCTGCTGAAGTTGACTTAGTCCGCGCTGACGTTTCTCCAACGTGTCGATCGCCTCGCGAAGGACATCGTCTTCCGTTTCGAAGCGTCCGGTTTCAATTTGAGCCCGGACCCGTTGTTCAATGTCTGAGGGGAACTGATACGGCACGGCCATTGCTCCTAAGAGTGATCGTACTCGCGCCGCAGTACGTCGGCAAGCGGACGAGGCAGCAATAAGGGGTGCCGCGATGAGTCTGCACGTCTGGGGCGGCCGGATTGCATGCCTATTCGCTTCCACGGGTAACTGGGAGGTCGCTGCGGCAGGTGCCGATGACGCCCCTGCGGCCCGGATAGCGGCCACCCGATCCACAGGTGCCCGGACATCCCACATGAACGTCCCCAGTGTACGCCCCCAGCCTCTTCGTAGCAACCTGGGACGATTCTTGTCTCTTCCACCAGCAAGCTATGATCCAGCGGGTGCCTCGACGCGGACGTGCTTCCTTGGCGGCGGGAAGGTCGCCGTCGGTCTCCGCCAGGATGCGGCGGTAAGCTGTTCGGCAGACGGCGAGCAAGGCGGCGGTGCTCATGCTGGAGACCTCGTTTTTCAGTTCACAATTCTAGCAGACCGAGCAGTTGATCGGGGCGATCGACCAGATAAGTTGGCGCATGTTCGGCCAGGATGCCTTTCGAATTGATTCCCCAGGTTACGGCCACGACATCCATGCCGACCTCACGTGCGGCTTCGATGTCCCGCACTTCGTCGCCCACGTACAGCACGTCTCGACAGTCCACGCCTGTTTGCCGAAGAACCCGACGCAACACCCGCTGTTTCCCCAGCATTCGAGAATAGCCGGCGACGAACTCGAACCACTGCTCGGCTTCGTTTGCTCGCAGGCACGTACGGATATTCTCTTCGGAGTTGGACGAGACAATCCCCATGCGACGGTTGCTGCGGCTGATCTGCCTCAACACTTCTGGCAGGCCCGGATAGAGTCGGATGCTGGCCATCTCGGCTTTCTGTCGAGCGACGACCTTGTTTCGGATCGTGGCCAATGTCCAGAGCGAAATTCCGTGCGATCTGAGGAACTGCATCGGCGTCGTGTCGCGCACTGCTTGCACGTCATTCACAGGCATGCAGCCGAGTTGGGGAGCCAGTTCGTTGTAGATCCGCAAGACACCGGCCAGCGTGTCTGCCAGTGTTCCATCGAAATCCCAGACGGTCAGAGCGTAACGCATCCGTTGCTTCCAACAAAACCGAGCTGGTCAGCGGCGCGGTGTCCCTTCTCCAATCACTGATTCTCCACCGGCTTGGGCTGGAACTTCTTGCCGCCCGCCTTCTTTACCGGTTTGGCCGGTTTTTTCTGCCCCGCCTTGAATTCGTCCAGGGTGAGGCACTTGTCGCCGTCGGTGTCCATCCGCTTGAAGTTCTGTTCTGCCTGCTCCAATTCTGCCGCCTTTCTTCCTGCCTTGAATTCGTCCCATGTCACCTTCCCGCTGTTGTCCCGATCCATCGGCTTGAAGCGGGCTTCGGCGGGGCGGTTGATGAACTCCTTCAACGTGACCTTACCGTCGCCATCGGTGTCGATCAGCTTGAAGATCTGCTCGGCCTGTTCGATGGCTTCCGGCTTCTTGCGTGTACTCTTGAACTCGTCGGGGGTCAGCGCGCCGTCGCCGTCCTTGTCGAGGGCTTTGAAGTTCTTCTCGGCCATCTCAGCCCACTTGTTCGGCGCGGCCTTGGCTCCCGGTTCGTCCTTCGGCCTGCCCGCATCGTCTGCGGCCTTGGCAAGCGTCACGGGGACGAAGCAGAACAGCGAAACACCCAACAGGTGCAATGCAGTCTCCATGTTGTCACTCCTGAGAAAAAGAACGGAATCCTGGTCACGGAACACGTCACGGCAAGAGCAGCGTACTGCCACGACAGGCACGAATCAAGCAGCGATGGGCAGGTGCGTCGTTGTTTCCGGTGAAGAAAAGTTGCGGCGGGACGATCGCCGCGTTACGCTGACAGTAGGTGGGGTGGGATGTCCTTGTGCCTCCGGGAGCGAGCCGTGACTGACATCAAGAACACCAAGCTGCTGTGGACCAAGGGCATTCTTCTTCTGCTGATCGGCGTCGCCTCCAGCGTCCTGCTGCTCCTGGAATCGCCGTCGCTCAAGGTCGGCCTGCTCTTGGCATTGGCCGTCTGGGCATTCTGCCGTGCGTACTACTTCGCCTTCTACGTCATCGAGCACTACGCCGATCCCGGCTACCGATTCGCCGGCCTGATGTCGTTCATCGGCTATGCGTTGCGGCGGCGGACGCAGAACTGACGCGCCCGCCACTTCATCCACGTATGGGCCTGCTCGGAGCGGACGCATCAAGCGGACGGAGACACCCTTGCTCGTTGCTGGACGAAGGAACCGACACGGCCCCGGTACGACGCCCTCAGCAGCCGCTCAATGCCAACACGAAGGCGAGAACCAGCATTCCCCACAAGAAACGTTTCATTGCGATAACTCCAACCCGGTGGGCGTTGATGGCACACCACCAGCCGTCGTTAGGGCGGTTTCGTCCGGTCCTGCGCGTCCTTGCCGCGTCTACTCCCCCTCGTCCCGGATCTGCAGTCCCTTCTCGCCCCGATGTCTCCAGGAGGGCGACCCGGCCTCGACAAGAAGTTTCGCAGACCACGGCATAATCTGCTATCGCACCAACTCAAGCGGCCGGACGTCGCCGGACGGCCGGACGCACTGCTTAGTCGCCGAGCTGCGCCAAGGCCAGGATCGCCTTCTTGGCCGCTTCCGTGCTGCCGAGTTTCGCAACCAGCTTTTTCGCTTCCAGCAGAGCCGACAAGGAGATCGCGTCCTTCGCGACAGGTGCCTCGGCGGCAGCGGCCTCTGGGGCGGCTGCTTTCCGGCGTCCCTTCTTCTTCAGCCCCATCTGGTACTTGATGTTGCTGACTTGGTTTGGCGTGACATCGATGCCCTGGGCCTTCAGCGCCTCCGACACGGCCACGGGCAGGGCGCCGCGATGCTGCTTCAGGTAGTCCCTGACGGCTTGACTCTTGCTGACTGCGGGCTGGCTGCCGGCTTCAGACTGGACTGTTTGGACGACGGGTTTTTTGACTCTTGGCATGGTGCGTACCTTACGTGCTGGTGTATTGGACTTCAAACCTCGACGATTCAGTGTATTTCGGGCGACTCCGACAAGCAATAAACCGCAGGCCGATTTGGGGCGCTCGATGGCAAAGAAGCCCAGCTCCATGTTGACGGGACGCACCGGGGCCAATCATCCGCGTCCTGCGGACGTTCCTGGCGACTGGCGCGACTGCGGCGATGGCGGCCTGCTGGTGGCCCAGGTGGACCAAGCCTTGACCTATCCGGGCATCTCGCTGCCGCACAACCAGTATTTGGCCTTGGGCAACGCGCTGATCTGGCTCCACCGCATTACGGGCGACTCGGCCTATCGCGATCAGGCCGCGAAGATGGCCCGCTGTTTCAAGTCGCACCTGCGACTGGTGGACGATCATTACGACTGGAACTACTGGGACGCCGTCGGCCAACCCATCCGGCCCGACCTAGCGGAACTGTTGCGGCCCTGGCTGGCAGGACGCCCGAATCTGTGGCGGTGACGGGAACGGATGACCTTTCCCCTGTTGGAGGGGAAACGCTCTGCGGTAGCAGTAGAACGGCAAAAAGCGGCGGGCAAGCGGCGAAACGTGGCGGAACGGACCCGTCCCAAGAAAGCCAAAACGCCCGTCCTAACGTGTTGCAAATGAACGCCTTAGGCGAGCGTAGGCGGGACGTGGCAAAAGTGGTCAGGGCCAGGATTGAACTGGCGACACACGGATTTTCAGTCCGTTGCTCTACCAACTGAGCTACCTGACCGAATTGGTGAAAAACACCGCAATTTGCCGTGTTTTCCGCATCTCATTGCTTCCAACGCCCGCATCGTCCCGAAGTGGTTGACACCTTTTTTGAGACCTGCGAGTTTTTTCAGCAAGAGTGACACCCGCCGGTTGTGGCCGGAGGTGCCAGTGACACCACCTCAAAACCAAGTGCTCTATCCAGGGGTGACACTAGTGAATAAGTCTACCAGAAAATTATCTTCCAGCAAGCCCCGCAAGCCAACCAAGGAATTCCCGATTTTTCCGCATGCAGCAGGAAGGTGGACAAAGAAGTTCGTGGCAAATTGCAGTACTTTGGCAGGGTGAGGGCCAAGCCAAGGCAGATTCCGGACAAGCTACGACGGTCGTGGTTCGTGAGTGGCATGATCACAGTCTCTGTTCCGATGTACCGCAAGAAATACGAGCCCCCTGTGGCTGCTCGGCTGAACCCGCAGAGAGTCTCTGGTGTCGCCTAGAACCGAACCTCCTCGGAAGGACGACGTTCGCAGGGGCTTGCCGCATTTTGGGAAAAAGCCTGCGGATTGTGAGTACAAAAGACGCCGTCATTCGTTTTCGGTTGGTAAGCATGAAAACTTGCCTACCGGTGCGCAACCGCCCAGCCGCCGCTGCCTGCCCGATTCGTTTTCGCCCTTTGGCCAGGACTCCAAGCCATGACCATCATCAACAACGCCGTCGCCAACGTGCCGGTCGTCATCGTGGACCAGAACCGGTTGACCGACGAATCCGCTTTGCAGGAACTCTACGGAGAGATCGTCGAGCAAGCGGAACCTGCCGGCAGAGGCAACGTCGTACTCGATCTCCAACTCGTCGAAACCATCGGCCCACCCAGTCTGCGTATGCTGCTGCGCGCCAAGTCCAAGCTGGAGGAAAAAGGGGCCAAGCTTCACTTGTGCGGATTGCGGTCAACCGTCGCCGCAGTGATTCACAACACCCAGTTTCAGCGGCTGTTCCCGGTGCACGACAACGTTGAAGCCGCCCTGCAAGCGGTTTAGGCAGCGCCGCTTCCAGTCGTGTTTCATCATGGTTCTCGATTCGCCGTTGCATCGGACGGGATTTTTTGCCGCTGACTGCCGCTCGGGAAATGCCCGGCAAAAGCCCCTTTGCCCAGAAAGGGCCTTAGAAGAGCGCTGGACGGGATTTGGCACCGGGCGCGTCTGTTGGGTCGGCCTGTTGCGCTGGCGGCGATTTTAGGGCGTTCTTTGGCGCAGGCCGTGGAGGCCGGGGCACGTAGGCCTGAAATCGTGCCCATCGACGATCATCGTTCAGCGTCTACAGCGCGGCAGCGTTTGGGCATGATGCCGCAAACCGCATGACGCATCGCTTCGGCCTGAATTGGGGCTACAATCAGGATACCATCTCCGGCCATCAGCGGCCGATCGGTCCGGTGTGATCGCACTTGGGGACAACACAAGGCCCGCCCATCATGATCCTACACGTGGACATGGACGCGTTCTACGCTTCCGTCGAGGAGCGGGACCGACCCGAACTGGTCGGCAAGCCGGTGATCGTGGGCGGAACGCCGGAAGGTCGGGGTGTCGTGGCTGCGGCCAACTACGTGGCCCGCAAGTTCGGCATCCACAGTGCCATGCCTGCCGTCACCGCCCACCGACTTTGCCCCCGCGGCATTTTCCTGCGGCCACGGATGGAGTATTACGCCGAAATCTCGGACCAGATCCGGGCGATCTTCGAGAAATTCACGCCCCTGGTCGAACCGCTATCGTTGGATGAAGCCTTCCTGGACGTCACCGGCAGCGAGCGGCTGTTCGGCCCAGCTGAGACCATCGGCCGGGCGATCAAGCAGGAAATCCGCGAGCGTCTCCGGTTGGTGGCTTCGGTCGGCGTGGCCCCGAACAAGTTTCTGGCCAAGATTGCCAGTGACCTGAAGAAGCCGGATGGATTCGTGGTCGTCGCCCCCGATCGAGTGCAGGAGTTCCTCGATCCGCTCCCCGTGGGCCGGCTGTGGGGCGTCGGCAAGGTCACAGGCGGCGTGTTGGACAAGTTGGGCATCCACAGCATCAGCCAGCTGCGGCAGATGCCCGTTGAGCTGCTGCGGCGCCATTTCGGCAGCAGCGGCGATTACTTGTGGGAGCTATCCCAGGGCATCGATGACCGGCCGGTAGTGCCGGAGCAAGAGGCGAAATCCATTTCGCACGAAACGACGTTCGCCAAGGACCTGGAAGATCCTGAAGTCATGCGGGCCTGGTTGTTGGAGCTGAGCGAGCAAGTGGGGTGTCGATTGCGGCGGCACGGCCTGAAGGGACGCACGGTGAATCTGAAAGTCCGGTTCGAGGACTTCCACACCGTCACCCGTGCGCAGACGCTTGCCCAGGCGACCAACGTCACGCAGGAAATCTGGCAGACGGCGGGTCGGATGTTCGCGGAACGGCTGCCTGCACGGCGGCTGCAAATTCGCTTGTTGGGTGTCGGGATGAGTGGCTTCGACCAGCCGGGTCTGGTGCAGCTGAGCCTGTTTCCAGAAGCGGAACACGAGCGGCAGAGCCGCTTGGATCAAGTCACGGACCAAATCAAAGAGAAGTTCGGTCAGGCGTCGTTGCAGCGAGCCCTGGGGATGCTGCACAACGTGGAACACCGATCCGGTCCCCCCGGCGCTGACCGGAATCAGTATGGCAAGTAGTCGATTGCACGTCGCGAAGTGGCCAGGCAGGCAACCTGTGGCGACTGCCGCCCGGCCGCGATCCGATCCCATCGTCGCCCACGCGACGCGACACGTCTATAATGGAGGTGACGCGGCGGGTCCGTCCCGCCGTAGCCGAGCCAGATATCTCGACAGTACTCGTCCGTGACTTTCCGTATGCAAGAATTGAGGGAGACGGCCATGTACATCATCATCGAGACGGAAGATGGCTTGACGATTCAGCGTCGGCCCGAAGGGTTGACTGCTGACCAGGTCGCGGCTCAATGCGGTGGCATCCTCGCCGATGAGGGCCCCTACCATTCCTACGAGGCTGCGAGCGATGCGATGCTGATCTTGGAGCAGGAGTACTTCGACGAGGGCGAATCTGCCGGGCGATTATAGTCGAGTTCGTGGAGCCGTCCGTCCACGCCCCGGAAGTTGCTGGCCCACATCGCCACCATTCCCGGCCCCGCGTCCCGCCGTTCGCCCGTGTCGCGTTCGCCAATCGCGCGGTCGATCGACGTATCTGACGCGGGGAAGACTACGGATCCAAGAATTCTTTTCATTGATCCCAGTTGTGGAGGACTTCCACGATAAATCTGGCCGATGTGGCAGCCGCCAATTCCCACGATCGGGATCTGTTCCTTGGCACGCCCCAACCGCACGATCGCCGAAAACGTGCCTGCCGTGAGTAGCCTCACGTGGTCCATTCGGCCAGTTTATCGGAGATAAAGCGGACGATCGCCTCATGCTCTTCGCGCCCCCGCCCCTGGACCCACTGAGTTTTCCCAAAGGCAAAATGCACCTTGGCTGAAGGCCTGATTCTCCCAAAATCCTTGAGGTATCTGCCGTTGCCCCAGGCATTCGTCTTCAAGGCAATCGGGATGATCGGGGCTCCTGCCTTCTTCGCCAGCTTGACGCCGATGGAATTGAAATCCGTGGGATCGAACACCGTGGTACGTGTTGTCTGCGGGAAAACAACGATCGAGATGCCGGCCTTCAATCTCTGCTCACCGCCCTCGAGCACCGCTCGAAGGTCCTCGCGGGGATTGGTTCGGGTGACGGTAACCGGATCTCGCGAACGCATGACATGTTTGAAAACAGGATATTCGACCAAGCTCTGTTTCACGACAAAGGTCGCGTCCCGAAAAGACGCGATGAGCCCGGGCAGTACAAAGGTCTCCAGAATGGACATGTGGTTGGCGATGAAGACAGCCGGCGTAGCGAGCGTCCGAACGTTGTCGATGCCGGTGATCGCGAATTTGACCCCGACACTTTCGAGCGCCCGCAGGACGTCACGGCTGCTGGCGGCCCAGGCAGCCGTATCATATCGGCCCCGTTTGGCCCGCCAGAACGCTTTCCAGACAATGACCGAATCCTGGCAATAGAAGAATAAGGACGGAAAGGCCCGCAGTAAAGCCCGTCCTTTTTGAGGCGCGGTGTTGTACGAGCCGCCTTCAAAGATCAGTTCGTCCGGCATCGGGTCTCTTTGGCGTCAAACGAAAGGGACTGTGATTTCCACCGACACGGCACAGATTCTACCCTGAGAAACGTGGCAATCAATGTTGTCAGGAGCAGCGGGGCTGGTTCTCGGATGGCGGGCTGTGAGCGTTAGCCCCCTGGCCGCGATCCGGCAGGTGCCGTCATTTTTTTCCCCGTGGCCCGCCGTTCGCTTGGGCTGCGCTCCACTTACGGCTACATTGACTTCGGTGGTACAATCCCCGACAGCGAATGAGCCACCTGCGGCCACCGCGGATTGTGCGAGCTTTCCCGAACCAAGTTACTTGACATGAGGAGCGAACCTATGGCGAACGAAGCGAACGGGCCTGTCACGCGTCGTCGGTTTCTGGAGACGACCACCGCCGCGGCCGTGGCCGTGGGAGTGTGGGCGGACAGCAACCACACGGCTGCGGCCGGTGAGTCGGCCTCCGGCATGAAGTATCGCCGTCTCGGCCGCACGAATCTGCAAATCTCCGAGATCGGGCTGGGCTGCGCCAGCGGACTCCGTTCGCAACAGCTGGGCCCCGAACTGTTCAATCGCTACCGCGAAGAACTGCCGACGATTACGCACAAGCTGCTGGAGCGCGGCGGCAATTTCGTGGCGACTTCGGCGAGCTACCACGACACGGAAGAGATCCTCGGCCGCGCGTTGAAAGGCCGCCGCCGGGAGGCCCTGATCTTCACCGCCTCGGGAAAACGCGACGCGGCAGGCGTGATCGCCGACTGTGAACGGAGCCTCACCCGCTTCCAGACAGACGTCATCGACGGCTACTTCGCCCATGGCGGCTGGAGCGACGGTTTCCGCGAGGCGGCTGAGAAGCTTCAACGCCAAGGTAAAATCCGCTTTATCGGCTCCAGCTGCCACGTCCCGGCGCAGCACCGGGAGCGAGTCGAGCTGGGCGTGGTCGATTTCATCCTCCAGCCGTACAACTATATGAACTTGGCCAAGTGGACGGAAAAGACCGATCGCCCCGGCACCGAAGAACTGTTTGAGCTGTGCCAGAAGAAGGACGTGGGCGTGATGGTGATCAAGCCGATGACCGGCCACTTCATCCCGAATTGGGCCAAGCAGGCCGACGATCCGAAGGTGGCAGGTTTGCTCGCCGAACTGAAGCACCTGGGCACGCAGAACCTGTACCAGGCCTTTCTGATGTGGGTGCTGCAGAATCCCCGCGTTTCGTGCGCCATCGTCGGCATGAACGCACCGCAGGACGTGGCCGAGGACTGCGCGGCGGTGGGGCAGAAACTGACCGCCCAGCACTTGCGCCTGCTGGAACAGTACGCCGCCCTGGCGACGGGGGACTACTGCCGGTTGTGCGAAACCTGCGTGCCGGCCTGTCCGGTGGGAGTCCGCATCCCGGACATTCTCCGCTTTCGGATGTACTATCAGAACTACGGTCATGGCCGAGACGCCCGCGAGTCGTATGCGGCGTTGGCCAGTCACCAGCAGGTGCCGGCCTGCACTGGCTGCGGCCGTTGCGAACGCGCGTGCCCTAACGGGCTCGCGATCATGGAGAAGCTGCAAGCCGCCCACGCCTTGCTCGCTTGAGCGGAGTTTCGCGAAAGGGGGACAGGACCCTTTTGCCGGAACGGCCCGGAGGGTGCTTCGCACAACAGGGTGCTGTCCCCTTTTCGCGAAACCTGATTTAGCACCGTTCGAGAAATAACTGTCCGATTTGTGCGTGGCGTAAGCTTCCAGCTTGCGGCAGATAGCGGGATCGCAAGCTGGAAGCTTACGCCACTTATTTCTCGAACGGTGCTTAGGAACATACGGAGCAGCAAGCATGACAACCATTCAACGAGCCACAAAGACAGAAAGTGGCCAACCTGTCGTAACCCGTCGCCGGTTTCTAGCCGAGGCTGCCCTGGGCGTTGGCGGGGTGGCCGTTATGGCCGCCTGGCCCGGCCGAGGACGCGCTGCCGATCAGGGCCCGGCGGTCACGCGCGGCACGATGGAGACTCGATCTCCGGCGATCCACGAAGCGATTCAAGCAGCGAATGCCGAGTTGTGGCGGCGATTCGTCGATCCCCGCTGGCACACGATCTACAACCACGCCGACCTGGATGGCACGGTCGTCCTCCCCACGGCCGAAGAATGCCTCGCCGACAAACCGAATGCCCTCTCCTGGGACATTTCGATCAGCGATGAGGCCATGTTTGGCGGGCTCTACATGGAGGCGGCCCTCCACCGGTGGACGATCACCCGCCAGGCCGAAGACCGCCAGAAAGCGAGCCGCATTGCCGACGGCCTGATGAAGCTGGCCACCGTGGGAAACACGAAAGGTTTCATCGCCCGGGGCCTGACCGCCGACGGCAGCGCCCATTACGCCCTGAGTTCCAACGACCAGACCTTGCCCTGGCTGTACGGCATGTGGCGTTACCTGCGCAGCGATATCCCGGACGAAGTCCAGCGGCAGAAAGTGACGGCCGAGATCATCGAAGGGACTCAGAGCAAGCGCCGCAGTGGCCGCGGAAAGCCTTCCCCTGGCCCGCCAGTTCAACAACGACGATCGGCAGACATTCCTCGTCGACTGGCACGCGATCAACACGCTGTGGCAGCCGCAGAAATCCGTCAAAGAAACCCTGGCCCAGGCAAGGAAACAGCTCGAACTGCTCGATTCGCTCTCACCCCGGCGGCCCTACGAAGTGCGGCTGATGCGCGAACCGCTGTTCGCCGCCTGGGTGGTCACGCTTTGTCCCGATCCGGCCGTCCTCCGGCAGCACGCCCCGGCGATCCTGGACGCGATCACCCATTACCACTGGGACCGTCTCTATCTCTCCCAGTTCTTCGCGGCGGAATCGGCCTGGTATCGCTTGAAATTGAGCGGCGTGGTTTAGCGTGGGCGATGCCGGGCGTCCGCCTGACCTTGCTGAACTCTGGGCCCTGTCGCGGAGTCGGGACGAACTCGCCGTAGACCAGCACCGTAAGTGTCAGTCGTCTAGCCACGATCCGGTAGGTGATGGCCGACGATGCCACGCTGCCCAGGGAATGCCCCGGCGTCGCGACGTGGCCGCTTGGCCGCGATCCGGCAGGCGATACTCACGGGGATCGCCAACCCACCGCCCGCGCCGTGTGTCTTTGGCCCAGCAGCGTCCTCGTACTCTGTGGATCGTCCTTGGCAAACAGCACCAATTCCTTCTGCCAATCTCCGAAAAGCCACCGCACGCGATCCGTCAATGCGCGGGCGGCACTGCGATACGAGGTGAGTTCCACCTGGGGCCCATCGAGCGTCCACGTGCCGCCCGGACAGTCACTTCGCTCGCCACGGTCCCCGACGATGACTTGTGTGTAACGCCCGTCGGCCTGTAGATCCACGGTCACCATGCTCGTGGCGGCATCGACGTAGAACTGCCACGGCCCCAGCACATCCTCGGGCCGAAGCGGTCGAGGCGACGGGACTGGTGCGGCCAGCATCGCCAGCAGTCTCTTCTCTGGCGACTCGCGAGGTCTGCTGCGCTGCATCCTGTAGCCCCACCAACCCAGACAGACGGATACAGCGACGCTCACGACGAAAACAGGAGTGCGGGGGCCGTCGATGCCGCACGAGGCCAGCGTGGTAGTTGCCAGCAGCAGCACGCCGAGGAGCACCGGGACGGCACCAGGGCAGCGCCGCAACCAGTCCTCCCAGCGCAAAATGATCACGGACAGCAGGGGTGGTAGAATGCACAACGCGACCACCGCCACGATCAACATCTCGTCGAAGAGCCACCAACATGGCGACTGAGCACGAGGCC
>CAYPGE010000030.1:0-36015 GCA_964409865.1 uncultured Pirellulaceae bacterium | reverse complement strand
ACGGAAATACGGTTCATGGTCTCAACTCCGATGGACAGTCATCACGACTCGTCCCGCACTTCTTTCCGCTTAGCAGGCGACGCGCGCACCGCCAAGCCCCATGCCTGACAGATCCCGAGTGCCTGTTCAGAGTATCGTCCTGCGGTTGTGTCCGCAGCCTTGGTTCGGGGCACGTCCCTGGTACTTGACCTCGTTGTGATCGGCTCCTTCAGCCCCGCCGGTTCAACTCGTCCGATTCCACCAGCCCGTCGCGGAGCCGCAAGACACGTTTACAACGGGCGGCGACGTCGTTTTCGTGGGTCACGAGGACAATGGTCTTGCCACGAGCGTTCAGTTTCTGGAAGAGGTCGAGAACCTCGACGCTGGTCGCGGTGTCCAGGTTGCCCGTCGGCTCGTCGGCGAGAATGAAGTAGGGATCGTTGGCCAGGCTGCGGGCGATCGCGACTCGTTGCTGCTGGCCCCCGGACAACTCCGTGGGGCGGTGGTTCAGGCGGTCACCAAGTCCGACCATGCGGGCCAGTTCGCGGCAGCGGCGGCGATTGGCCGCGTCCAAACGGCCCTGGTAGTACAGCGGGACTTCGATGTTCTCGACGACCGTGAGCTGGGGAATCAGGTTATATGACTGGAAGACGAAGCCGATATTGGCCGCGCGCACGTCCGACAGTTGATTGTCGTCCAACTGTGCCACGTTGCGCCCGCCCAGCACGTAGGAGCCCGCGGTGGGGCGGTCCAGGCAGCCCAACAAGTTCAGCAGCGTGCTCTTGCCCGACCCCGAAGGCCCCATGATGGCGATGTACTCGCCGGTCTGCACCTCGAACGTCACGCCGCGCAGCGCATGGACCGTCTCGCCCTTGAGGACGTAATCCTTGCGGAGTTTTTCGACGTGCAATGCCAGCTTCATCGGATCACTCGTGTCGTAACGCCTCGATCGGGTCCATGTACGCGGCGCGCATCGCCGGATAGAGTCCGAAAATCACCCCGACGCTGATCGAGATCGCCAGCGAGGCGATAATCGACCACCAGGCAATCCGCGGCTGCAACTCCATGATCACCGGCGGCAGCGCGGACATCATCTCGGGGAACAGCCGCAGGGCGAGATCGCGCACGGTCCGGACCGCCGGGCCGACCAGAAAACCGCAGCCCACGCCCAGCAGGCCACCGACGCCGGTCAGCACGACCGACTCGGCCAGGAACTGCTGGATGATCGCCCGCCGCTTGGCCCCCAGCGCCCGGCGAATGCCGATCTCGCGCGTCCGTTCCGTGACGGTGGCCAGCATGATGTTCATGATGCCGATCCCGCCCACAACCAGCGAGATCCCGGCGATGATCACCAGCAGCAGGTTGAACATCATCTCGATCAGCTTGGCCTGCCGCAGCAGTTCCTGGGGGACGACGACGCCGAAATCCTGGTTGGGATGGTATTTCTCCAACAACGTGCGAATGATCCCCGCGGTCTCGTACACCTGGTCCTTGTCCGCGACGGTCAGCGTGATCTGGCTCAGTTGCACGATCTCCCCTTCGCGGCTGCCCGAGCGGCTGGTGAACACCATGTCGCCGATCCGCCAGCGCTGCGTCTTCAGCGGGATGTACACGTCCAGATTGTAGTCCTGCGAGTCCAGGCTGCCGCCGATGGCCGCCGTGGGATCGCGTTTGGCCGTCTGGCCGACGACGACGTAGAAATCGCGGTCGATCTGGATGCTCTTGCCGATCGGGTTTTCCAGCGGAAACAGTTCGCCGGCGGCCGTGGCGGCCAACACGCAGACGTTTTCCGGCGGGGCGCCGTCGCGGTCCTGGAGAAACCGGCCGCGCTCCATCCGCAAGTTATTGAGTGAGAAATACTCGGGCGTGCAGCCCACGACGCGCCCTTCGACCGCGTACTGGTCGCGGCGGAGTTGCTTGCGCATTTCACGGATCGGGACCGCTTGCTCGATCACGCCGGTCGGCACATTGGTCACGATCCGGCGAAAGTCGTCGCGCAACAGGCCGTATTCCAAGACCATCGAACGATGGCCGGAGGACGCCTCGGCCTGCTCCGACGGTTTGACGCTGCGAACGATGATGTTGCGGGCGCCGAGATCCTCGATTTGCTTCTGCGCCTGGTAGCTGACGCCTTGCCCCATCGCCACCAGCCAGATGACGGCCATGATTCCGATCAGAATCCCGACGACGGCCAGGCCGGTGCGCAACTTGTGCAGCAACAGGCTGTAAACGGCCAGTCGCAGGGTGATGAACAGGGGGCGAATCATGGGGAGTTGGGTCTTGGTTCCTAGCTGTCGGTTGTTCGTTTTCAACTCTCCGCCGTTCTCACAGCCCGCCGGGCCCGCCGCTCGGCCGACCACCGCCGCCACGAAACTTGGCCCGCATCTTCTCGCGCATCGCTTGGATTTCGTCCTGATCCAGCGCTCCGTCCTGGTTCGCATCCAACGCGTCGAATCCTTCCTGCATGCGTTCCGGCGCCTCTTGCTTGCTCACCTTGCCATCGCCGTCCGAGTCGAACTGCATCAAGTCGAACCCGCCGGGACGGCGTTCGCCGCCGGGACCGGCGGGACCGCCGCCTGGTCCGGCAGGCATCGGTTTGGATCCGTCTGCGGGCGATCCCCGAGTTGCATCGCCGAGCCCCTCTGCGCTGCCGGGACCGTCTGGCCGCGGGCCGCCTGCGTCAGGCGGTCCCTGCGGCGGTCCCCGGCGCTCGCCCGGTTCGGGACCGACAGCGGATTTTGCTTCGCCGAACTGCTCGCGCACGCTGGCCGACTCGGCTTCTTCCTCGGTAACCCGAGCTTCGGGGACGACCTCGCGCGGATTCAGCAGCACCCGGTCGTTCTCGCTCACCCCGTCCTGGACTTCCACAAAGCGGTCATTGTTCAATCCCAGCACCAGCGTGCGGCGTTCGATTTTGTCGTCTGCCGCGACCCAGCAGTAGTACTTCCCACGCTGCTCGACCACGGCCGCCACCGGTAATGTCAGAACGTCTTTCAGATCCGCCACCAGGATCTCGACTTCGGCCGTCATGCCGGGCCGCAGCCCCTCCGGCTGGCCGTCGACCTTGACGATCGTGGCGTACTCCTTGACGCTGGCCGAGAAGAAGCTGGTCGGTTCGGGCTGGTTGGCGATCGAACTCACCGCGCCTTGCAGTTCACGGTCCAGGATGCGGATTCTGGCCCTCATGCCCATGCGCAGTTGCTCGACCTTCGTCTCGTGCACGGCCACCTTCACCTGCATCTGGGACAGGTCGGGCAGGCGGAGGATCGTCTGCCGCTCGCGGACGGTCGCGCCCTCTTCGATCTGCGGGCCCTGTTGGCCGCCGAACCGCATCCCGGTTTGTTCGTTGGCATACACGACCATGCCGTCCTGCGGCGCGGTGATGAGGCAGTACGCTTTTTGGTCCTCCAAACGCTTCAGCCGAGATTCCTCCAGCGCGAAGGCGGCCTTTTCGGACTCCAGTTTCGCCTTGGCCGTTTCCACTTTGCTCTGCAGGTCCTCGATCATCTTGACCTTGGTAAAGTTCTCCAGCACGTCCTTGGCCGTGCGGGCGGAATCCAGTTCCAGTTGCGATCGCTGGACCGAGAATTGCTGGCCCTCCAGTTCCAGCGTGCTGATGTAGCCCTTGCGGAACATCCGCTGCGAGTGCTGCAGCATGTTCTGGCTGGTGCGCAGGTTCTCCAGGGCGATCGTGATCTGCGCGTCGGCGTCTTGCAGTTCTTTCTTGAACGTTCCTTCCAGGTACTCCTTGACGGAGATCTCGGCGACTTGCAGGTCCTTCTCGGCCTGGACCAGCGCCGAACGGGCCTTTTCGTACGTGATCTTCTGCGCGTTGATCTGGTCGTCCAGCTGAGACGCATCCAACTCGACCAGTTTCTCACCCTGTTTGGCATGGCTGCCGTCCTTGATGATCGACAGGATCGAGGTGCCGCCGGCCACCTGGCACTTGATTTCCACGTTCTTGGCGCTTTCCACGTTGCCGTCTTCGGTGACGGTAACCAGCATCTGGCCGCGCGTGACGGTGTGCGTGAGCATCGACGGGCGATTCGCGTCGTCCGCGGATCTGAACGCCAGCGAACCGGCGTACACGGCAACTCCGACGAGCACGAGTCCCAGAGCCGGGGCGGCAAGACGCCGCATCGAGCGGCTCAGGCCGCCGGACGGCGGAAGTGGCTCCGGCAAAACCTGCACGTCTTGGTCCGGGCCAAACGGTTCCAAATTCACGTTGGACATGACGCTGCCCCCGCAGGAGTGGCAATGGTCGAAATCAGAAACGGGTCGTCCGACGAACGGCGCGAAACCAAGCTGCCGTTCCGCTCGCACTTCCTGCGCGGTTGAGGCATCCCAGCGAGTCGAAACGCTACCCCTTAGATTCTACTTTAATACCGCCGTGCGGCGAAGCGATCGCGTGCTTTTTCCGAGGAACGATCTTGCCGGTCGTAGCGGTGCCATCGGCGGGGACAGGGGTTGGCAGCCCGATAGACGGCTGTCGGGAGTTCGCTCAACGACTCTCTGTCGGTCTCAGGAACTGCACGCCGGCGGGCTTTAGAGAGGCCAGGGGCTTGGCGGCCGGAATGGTGTTCTGCGGTGGCTCGTTCAGCATCACTCGGCGTTTGGGCGGAGACAGCGGGACCTCGGGCGCCTCCCGGACCTGCGATGCGGGCGAATCTCGATTCTCTCCCGCCTCGTGCGTGCAAACCGCGTGCTGCAACGACGCGAGGGGATGTGCCGGTCCGTCGTACGCAACGTTGACGTGAGCGTCCTGTTCGGCCAGCGAGGCGGCTGGCGGATGATCCTCAGGTGCGTCCCGTTTCGAGGGCTCCTCTGGGGCATCGCGAAAAGCCGCGTTCATCCATTCGACGGGTACCGCCGGAGGCGGCGCGATTTCCTCGGGTGCGGACTGACCGGACGCCGGCAGCGGCGTATCGATCCAGCGGCCTTCTTCGTCCAGTTGCATCAGGCCCAATTCGCGCATCAACTGCATGCGGGTGGCGTAGTAGTTGAGCCAGACGCTCATGAAGTTGTTCTGCGTGTTGCGCAAGTCGGAAAGCGCAGTCAGCAGGTCCAACGCCGCGGTCGGGCCGAACTGGGCCGCGGCCTGGCCGGGTTCGGCCGGCGGGACCGGCTTGTTCAATTGTTCCTGAGTCAGATCCACGCGACGAATCGAAATGGCGACGGCCCGGCGCTGAATCTCCAGATTGACGCGCAACTCGTTCAAGCGGCGCAGCAGCTGCCGCATGTCGCGATGCACAGAATCCAGGGACTGGATGAAACTGCGGCGATCCTGCTGGTAGTCGATCAACGCCTGCCGATAGTTGTTACGTTCCAGCAACCGGGTGAAGGGAGCATCGAACTCCAAGCCGGCCCGCACGGTGCTCGTCCTGGCATTGAAGCTCAGCGGGTTGTTTCGGGCGGTCGAAATGTTCCCGTCCATGACGACATCCACGCGCGACTCCAGGGCGTTGGCGTTGTACGCGATCAAACGCCACGTGTCGACCAGCGCGGCACGGCTGTTCATGATGTCCAGGCGGTTGACCAGCGCCGTCTGGAATGCCGTCTCGGCGTCCATCTCCACCGGTTCCACGACGATCGCTTCCAATCGCGCCCGGGCCTGCACCAAAGTCATCTCGCCCGCCAGGCGGTATTGATCGTCGAGCCAGACCACCAAGCCGGCGGCCGTTTCCCGGCGGGTCGTGGCGGACAACCCGGTCTGCAACTGGTCCAGCTTGGGCACCGCTGCCTGGAACCGCTGGCGAATCTCCGCGAGCGAATCGGCCAGCAGCTTGCGGTCCTTCTGGAACAAGCTTCGCTCCGGGGCCGTCATGGCGCGTTCGCGCTGCTTCGCCTTGTTCTCCGTGCTAACCAGATCCTGCTCGACCATCGCGAACTGCCCGTCGAATTGGGAACGGAGCGACGCAACGCGCTGGAGCAGGCCCCGCAAGGCGGTCAGGTCGGGCTCGTCGGGCAATTCGCCGAGTTCCTGCTGGAAGTCGGCAATCCTGTTTTGCACGGCGGTCGCCTGCGGGGCGACCAATTGGAATTGCTGGATCGTTTGATCGTCCAAGGCGATGGCCAGATCGGGAGGCAATCCCAACGTCCCCGTCACGTAATTGTCCTGCGACAGCAGCAAACTGTTTTGAGCTTGCAGCAGCGTCGCCCGCTCGGTTTCGATGTTCTGCCGGAACTGATCGACCTGAACCAAGTCGATCACGCCGGCGTCCAGATAGGCTTCCAAGAGGGCCAGCGTGCGCAGCTGTAGATTGAGGCTGTCCTGCGTGTTGCGGATTTGCTGCAACTGCTGCAACAGGCCGAGGTAACCGCCGACCGTGCCCGCGCCGCCGCCGGCGAACCCGGTCCCGCCGCCGGTGCCGCCGCCCGAGACGCCGGTGCCGGTCCGCCCGAAGCCGGTCGCGGTGCCCACGCCACCCAGACCGCCGGAGCCTTGACCGGTAAAGCCTGTCAAACCGGTCCCCCCCAGAAAACCGCCGCGGCGCGAGGGGCCCGATACACCCAATTCGCCAATCGCGACGCGCGTATAGAATCCGTGGCGATACCGCTCGAACGCCCGGAGGTTGCCCAGCAGCACACGTTCCACAATCGTCAACTGCTCCAAGGCGATGTTCCGCCCGGCGCCGCGCAACAAGGGCTGGACCAGCGAGAAATTTGCAATCGAACTGGTCAGGTTCGCATCGCCGCCGCTGAACTCCCAAACGAAGGAATTGGCAAAGCCCACCAACAATTCCCCCGCCGTGGCAAACTTCCGCCGCAGTTCGAGATCTGTCGCGGTGGTCAGGGTGTTGGACTCAGCACCCTGGACTGCGGCGACGACGCCGGCACCGCGCGACAATCGCGGCGGTGTGAGACCACCCGAGTGAGCATACGTCGTGGCGTTGCCGCCAAAGAACTGAGTATCCAATCGAAACCGCTCCGTGCTTACGTCCAGGGCCGACAGGTAGAGCGTTTCCAACTGGCTCTGAAAGTCCGGCGAGTGAAGGTAGGCCAGTTTCAGGGCCGTATCGACGTCCAGCACGACCTCGCCCTTGTCGTTCATGGGGGCGTACTGAGCCAATTCCGCTCGCCACATCGGGTTTTCCAACTCGATGCGATCCCCGTTGTCGTGCCAATGCGGCCAGCCTTTCTTGCAAGCCACGCAATGCATGTACTGGTGCGACGCGGGATCATCCGGAGGCATCGGCGGCCGATCCGGGTCGTAGCTATCGTGGTAGCGGCTGCGAGGGTCGATGTCGATGCAAAAGTCTTCGACCGCCCATCGAGGATCAGAGGATTTCTCCGCAATCAAATCGTGAACCTCACGGTCCGCCTGAACGCGATAGTGCTGCCGACTGCAGCCCACGCATGCCAGCAGCGCGAGCATCGCGGTGAGGCATGCCGCCCAGGGGAATGCTCGCCATGAAGAGTTCGCCAGCACCGCGGTAACCCATCCCACTCGGTTCGAGGCATGACCTGAATCGGCGCGAGAGCCCCGCGCCCCGGATTCCTCCAGGCATCTTGTATCGAGCGTCAGAATGGGAAAGCTTTAGCGATTTTGCCGGTTGTATCGATCAAACAGGATGGGGATTTCGTGCGGGCGAGAAGCTGAATTCCATCTCCTGACCGATAGCACCACGAAGTGCTAGCGACAAGAATATGACCACAAGAAAGAATAGAAGAGGCTGAGAGAAAAATGGGGGGGACAGAAAGGTGAAAGGGGGGAGAGGCAAAACCAGAAGCCCGGCTTTTTCAAAAAGCCGGGCTTCTGGAGGATTCACGCACTTTGCGAACTAGGCTCGAACTCGCGCAAGACCTCAGTTATTGGGACGTTGCGGACGGTCTTTACGACCGCCTTCGCCGCCACGGTCGCCACGGCCTTGCCGGCCGCCAAACCCCATCGCGCCTTCCGGCATCTGGAACGGCTCGCCCTTCATCTTCGCGAACTGGGCTTTCTGGTCGGCGGTCAGCACGGCCAGGACTTTGTCCTCAGCCTGCTTGCGCATTTCCTGAAATTTGGCCCGCATCTGCTCGCGGTCCTGGTCGCGGTTGCCGCCTTGGAACGCGGACCGCATCGCTTCCATGTTGGCGTTGTTGGCCTCTTCCAACTTCTTCTTCTGTTCGTCGGTGATCTTCAGTTCGGCCGCGACCTTGGGGTCGCTCAGGGCAGCCATACCACGCATCTGCAGGCTGATTTCCTGGAGTCGCTTCATCTGATGCGGCAGCAGAATTTCGGCCAGTTTCGCATTGGCGGCGGCGGTCTCTTTTTCGCGCCGCTGGCGCATCTCGGTGAACAGCTTTTCCCGCTCCTGTTCCGACATGTTGCGGTAATCCGGACGCTCGCCCTGTCCGCGCTGCGCCTCTCGCGCGGCCCGCATCTCTTCACCCACCTTCTTGATCGACGCGAGTTGATCGTCCAATGCCTCGATTTCCTTCTGGACGGCTGGGATATTCGCCAGGTCCATCAGATTGGGGGTCCCGCCGAATCCGCCGGGGCCGCCTCGGAACCCACCTCGGCCGCCGGGCTGTGCCCACACGGACGAACTCGCCAGGGCCATCAGAACGAACATGACGGCCACCACAGTACACACGCGCTTCATGACTCTTCCTTTCGCTTAAACCGTACCTGAGACGTTGTTGAGAAAACAGAAAACCAGGAATTGCCTGTCAGAGATCAACGACGCGATCGCCCTTCGTCACTCGGGCCACCTCATCGACGGAAGTCATGCCCGAAACGACTTTTCTCCAGCCGTCCATGCGCAAGGTCGTCATCCCGTCCTGCACGGCGGCCTTTTTCAGTTTCCACGAGCTGGCGTTGTCGTGCGCCAGACGGCGGACTTCCTCCGTGGTCACCAGCAACTCATAGATCCCAACGCGGCCACTATAGCCGAGATTGCGGCACTGTCGACAGCCCACCGGCCGATAAACCGGCTCGCCCTTCAAATCGTCCCAGGGGAAGTCCGGCGGCAGCTCGTTCCGTTGCGGACGGGATGGCTGCTTGCAGTGTTCGCACAGGCGCCGGACTAGCCGCTGGGCCATGACCGCCTCGACCGTGCTGGACACCAGGAACGGCTCGACGCCCATGTCCACCAATCTCGTGTAGGCGCCGGCCGCGTCGTTGGTGTGCAGGGTGCTGAACACCAGATGCCCGGTCAGCGACGCCTGAATGGCGTTCTCGGCCGTCTCCAAATCGCGGATTTCGCCCACCAGCACCACATCCGGGTCGTGACGCAGGATACTGCGCAAGGACTGGGCAAAACTCAGGCCGATCTTGGAGTGGACCTGGATCTGGTTGATTCCCTGCAGTTGATACTCAACCGGATCTTCGGTTGTGATGATCTTAATGTCCGGCTTGTTGATCTCCAGCAGCGAGCTGTACAGCGTGGTGGTCTTGCCGGAGCCGGTCGGGCCGGTGACCAGCACGATCCCGTGCGGCAGTTCGATCAGTTGGCGATAGACCTCGTAGTTCCGCTGATCCATGCCGAGCGATCGCAGGTCGAACACCATGGCGCCTTTGTCCAGGATGCGCATCACGATGCTTTCGCCGTGAATCATCGGAATGACGGAGACACGGACGTCCACTTCGCGGCCGTGTACCTTGAGCTTGATGCGGCCGTCCTGCGGCAGGCGTTTTTCGGCGATATTCAGCCGGGCCATGATTTTCAAGCGGCTGACGATCGCCGACTCGAAACGGCTGATCTCCGGCGGCAGCGGTTGGGGTTGGAGCATGCCGTCCACGCGGTAGCGGAGCACCAGGCCCGAAGGCTGCGACTCCAAGTGGACGTCGCTGGCGTGCGTCTGGATCGCTTCCAGCAGAATCTCGTTTACCAGCCGGACGACGGAGGCCTCTTGGGCCTGCTCGCACAGTTCCGAACCGTCTGTTTCGATGGCTTCCAGCAGTTCGAGGCCGTCGTCCTCCTCGGTCTGGGCCACCAGGTTATCGACGGTTTCGCCGCCGACGCCCAGGTGCTTCTTGACCAGTTTGGCGATCTCTTGGCGGCTGGCCAGGACGGGAGTGACGCACAGTCCGGTGGCCGCGCTCACTTCGTCCAACGGATACAAATCGAACGGATCGCTGGTGGCCACGACCAGGGAACCGTTGTAACGGCGGATCGGGAACAGCGATTGGCGGTAGATCAGACGTTGCGGAAAGTCCTTCAGCAGCGGCTTCAAATCGGTCTCGCCATCCAAGCGCGCGAGGTCGACGTAATCCAGACCGACCTCCTCACCGACGGCACGCAGGGCGTCCTCTTCGTTGACGAACCGCAAAGCGACGGCGGCATCCAGGACCGACTCGCTGTTGTGCTGGCGAGCCTGGTCCAACTGGCGTTGGTCGATCAAGCCACGTCGAAGGAGAATGTCGGCGGCGTGCATCCTGCTAAACTCCAAAGTGTCAGCCGGCCGGTGCCGGAGAGAAGTCGTTGGGGGAGCGAAACAGGCGAGGGCCATGCCCCTCCACGTTCTACCTGCCGCTTGGCCCCAGGTGTGACGGCCGGGCGGACGGATTCGCGGGAAACCCTGTCCGCGGTTGACGTTCCGTCGCTCGGTCTCGGTCGACGATGACGTCCGCCGGCCGGAACCTTGACGGCCACGCGGTGTTTCATTAGGGTGGGACATGCTTGGCTGTAGCACGGCTCTCCGAGCCGTGTTGCTTTGCTGGAAATCCTGTCAAGATCTGCACGGCTCGGAGAGCCATGCTACGGGTGGTTCGTCCAGCGGTCACAAGTCGTCGCGACGGGCAGTTTTCAGAAGGGATGGATGGATGAGCGATCTGAAGCCGGACTCGGACGAGACCGCTGACTTGTTGCAGCAGGTCCGCGCTGGCAGGCCCGTGTTCGATCGGCTGTTTGCCGTCCATCGAGCGGCGCTGAAAGAAGCCGTACGCATCCGCTTTGATCCGGCGCTGCGCGGCCGCTTGGATCCCTCCGACGTAGTGCAGGACACGCAGTTGGAGGCGTTCCGCCGGCTGCCGGAGTTCTTGCGGCGGCAACCGATGCCCTTTCACCTGTGGCTGCGAAAGATGGCTTACGAACGCCTGATTATGATGCGACGCCGACACTTGAACGCCACCTGCCGGGCCGTCCGGAACGAGTGCCCGTTGCCGGAACAATCCTCCCTGGTGCTGGCTCAGCAGTTGCTGGCCGACCAGGAATCGCCCAGTGCGCAGGTGGGCAAGGAGGAGTTGGCTCAGCGGGTGCGAACCGCGTTGGGCAACCTGCCCGAGATCGACCGGGAAATCCTGCTGATGCGGACGTTCGAGTCGCTGTCCTACGACGAGATCGCGTGCATCCTGGAGATCGAGCCCGCCGCCGCCCGCAAACGGCACGGCCGAGCCCTGTTGCGGCTGCACGGGTTGTTGGCTGCCGACGGGATCACGGAGTCCAAGATATGACCGAACCTCGGCCCGAAGACGACACCGCGGATTCGCCTCAGGAACTCCTGGTATCGGAGGCGGCGGACGAGTTCCTGCAGCGCGTCCAGCAAGGGGAATTCCCTGACGTCGAGGAGTACGTTCAACGTTATCCTCAAGTGGCCGAAGTCCTGCGGGATGTGTTGCCCGCGCTGCAGGCCATGCACGGTTCGCGGGTCGCAAAGCCGGCGGCCCCCAATGGATCTCCGACCATCGACGGAATCCTGGGCGACTTTCGCATTCTGCGGGAAATCGGCCGTGGCGGCATGGGGATCGTTTACGAAGCGGAGCAGATTTCGCTGCGCCGCCGCGTGGCTTTGAAGGTGCTGCCTTTCGCCGCGACGTTGGACGAGCGGCGGCTGGAGCGTTTCAAGAACGAGGCGCTGGCGGCCGCTCGCCTGCACCATACGCACATCGTCCCCGTGTACGCCGTCGGCTGTGAGCGCGGCGTGTACTACTACGCGATGCAGATGATCGAGGGGCTGAGCCTGGCCGGCGTGATCGCCCAGTGGCAACGGGCCGCGGCGCCACCGGCGGCAGCGTCAGTTCCGCCTCGATCGTCCCGGCGAGAAAGTTCGCACGTACTAGCGGATCTGTGGGCCTCGAGTGAGCCGGAAACGGGCGTGCCGGCTCCGGTCGGCGCCCCGCCCACGCAAACGGCAGGAGTTCTGTCGACCGCCTCGAGAGGCAAGGCGGCAGACTTCTTCCAAACCGTGGCCCGATTGGGGGTCCAGGCCGCCGAGGCGTTAGAACATGCACACGGCCTGGATGTCGTCCATCGCGACATCAAGCCGGCGAACCTGTTGGTCGACGCGCGCGGGAACCTGTATGTCACGGATTTCGGGCTGGCGCGGCTCCGCAGCGACGCCGACCTCACCGGGTCCGGCGACGTCGTCGGGACGTACCGTTACATGAGCCCCGAACAGAGTCTGGGCAAGAATGCCCTGGTCGATCAACGCACCGATATTTACTCCCTCGGCGCGACGCTGTACGAACTCGTGACGTTGCGGCCCGTGTTCGACGGCCAGTGCCGCGAGGAATTGCTGGCCCGTGTCACGCTGCAAGATCCGGTTCCGCCCCGCCGGATCAATCGCGCGATTCCTGCCGATTTGGAGACGATCATCCTGAAATCGCTCGCCAAAGAGCCTCACGATCGCTACGCCACCGCCGCCGACCTGGCCGGCGACTTGCGCTGCTTTCTCGACAGCCGGCCGATCCGCGCCAAGAAGCCGTCGGTGATGGAACGGCTGAACAAGTGGTCGCGCCGGCACAAGCAGGTCGTGGCCGCCTCCCTGGCGATCCTGGTGCTGGCCGTGGTGGGATTGGCGGTCAGCAACGTCATCGTCGCCCGCGAACGTTCCAAGACGCGGGAAGCCTACGAAGAAGTGGCTCGCAAGCAAGCGGAGACGGCGGCGGCGCTGCAGCAGGAGGCGGAACAGCGCCAGTTGGCCGAACAGAGTTTCCGCCAGGCTCGTGAGATGTTGGACTTGTTCGTGCAAGTGAGCATCGACGATTTGGCGGCCAAAGAGACCGACGATGACATTCGCCAGGCGGTCTTGCTGGCCAGTCTGCCCTACTACCAGCGTTTTATCGAGCAGACCCGCGACAACCCGCCGTTGCAGGCCGAGCTGGTGGCGAGCCATCTGCGCGTGGCCAAGATTCTGGACGCCATCGGCTCGACGCCGGAGGCCCGCGCGGCCCTGGAAAACGCTCTGGAGACGCAGGAACGGCTGGTTCGAGAGCGTCCCTTTGACGAAGCGTTGCGGCGCGGCTTGTTCTCCATGTACTTCCGGCTGGGCGTGATGCGCGGCGGCATGCCGCTGATGATCGTCCGCCAGGAAGCCGTTCAAAACCATCTCGATTTGCGGCCGGACCAGGTCACTCGAGTCCGCGAAATCGTCGCTTCTCAAGATCAGTTTAACAAGGACTTCTGGAACCAGCCCAGTGCGGATCCGGCCCAGATGCGGAAGACGTTTCGCGAGCACCTGGACGCGACCTTGAAGTCGCTGGCGGAGATTCTGGAACCGGCGCAGCTGCAGCGGCTCAACCAAATCGTCTTGCAGCGGCAGGGCATCTGGGCGCTGAGCACGCCGGACGTCGCCGATCAATTGGCCCTGACCAGTTCCCAACGATCCGCGATCTACAACATCCAGGAGGATGCTTTTCGCAGGCCGCCCGGCCATCACCACGAGGGCCCTTCCCCGGACGAGCGCATTCGCCAGGTCTTGACCCCACCACAGCAGACCGCCTGGCAGCAGATGCTCGGGGAACCTACCGATCTGGGCAAGTGGGGTCCGCCGCCGCGCCGGCCACGGCCCAAGAAGCCGCCCAAGGCACCGGCCTAGTGCGGCGTCCAGGCTAAATGTTGGGGTAGCGGAAGTGGCGTAAGCTTCCAGCTTGCGGCGATTTGTTGATGGCAAGCTGGAAGCTTACCCCACGTTTTAGTATGGACGACATACTAGAGACTCGTGGGACGTGGTTCGGGCAGTCGCCGTGACACGATCGGGGCGCTCCGTGTATCATGGGCGTGAACATGAGCGAAGGAGCGATATGACCGAACGGCTGCTGACCACCCTGGCGGGAATTCTGGTGTTAGGCATTGGGGCGCAATGGCTCGCGTGGCGCTTGCGGATCCCTTCCATTTTGTTGCTGCTGGGCAGCGGATTCGTGGTGGGACCCGGCCTCGGCTGGATCGACCCGGATCACGTTTTCGGATCGCTGTTGTTGCCCGTGGTGTCGCTGTCCGTGGGGCTGATCCTGTTCGAGGGCGGCTTGAGCCTTCGGTTCCGCGAGTTGCGGAAAACCTGGGGCTCGCTCGTGGGACTCCTGACCGTCGGGGTCCTGGTGACGTGGGGGCTGAGCGCCGTGGCGGCGGCGCAGCTCCTGGACATGCCCGGCTCGCTGGCCCTCTTGCTGGGCGCCATTCTGGTGGTCACGGGCCCGACGGTGATCGGCCCGTTGCTGCGGCACATTCGTCCCACGGGGCGGGTGGGGCCGGTGGCCAAGTGGGAAGGAATTGTGATCGACCCGATCGGCGCCACGCTGGCGGTGCTCGTCTTTGAAGGCCTCGATGCGATCCGGCGGGCGGAGTACGGTTCGGCCACTCTCAATGTGTTGGAGGGCCTGGGGATTACGCTGCTGGCCGGGGGACTCGTCGGCGCGTTGTGCGCGGGCGTCTTGGTGTTCTGCCTGCGGCGATTCTGGATCCCGGACTACCTGCAGAATCCGGTGGCGCTGATGCTCGTGGTGATCGCCCTCACCGCGGCGAACGCGTTGCACCACGAAGCCGGACTGCTGGCGGTGACGGTGATGGGAGTGATCCTGGCCAACCAGCGTCTGGTGCCCATGGACCGGATCACCGAGTTCAAGGAAAGCCTGACCATCCTCTTGATCTCCGCGTTGTTCATCCTGTTGTCGGCCCGTGTGCGCGTCGAGGACTTGACCGCGCTGGGCTGGCGTGGGCCCGTGTTTGCGCTGGTGATGCTGTTGGTGGTTCGACCGCTGGCCGTGTGGGCGGCGACGATCGGATCGCAGTTGAACCGAGCCGAGCGTGTGTTCTTGGCGTGGTTTGCCCCACGCGGGATCGTGGCCGCATCCGTGGCTTCGGTGTTCGCCCTGCGGTTGGGCGATTCCGGCGCGGTGCTGGTGCCGGCAACGTTCCTGGTGATCGTCGCCACCGTGGCGGTCTACGGGCTGACGGCCGGTCCGTTGGCGCGGCGACTCGGCTTGACGCCGGGCGACCCCCAGGGTTTGCTGATCGCCGGGGCCAACGGGTTTGCTCGGGCTTTGGCGAGCGTTCTGCAGCGGGAGGGATTTCGCGTGGTCCTGGTCGACACCAGCTATGCGCACGTCCAGCAGGCTCGCGCGCAGGGCCTGACGGCGTTCTACGCGGACATCCTGTCCGAACACGTGCTGAACGCGGTGGATTTTGGCGAACTCGGACGGTTCCTCGCCCTGACGCCGAACGACGACGTGAACGCCCTGGCCGCGCTGCGCTTTCGGGAAGTGTTTGGGCGGCAAAACGTGTTCCAGTTCGCCGCCGCCACCGGCCGTCCGGCTCGGCAGGAACGCGACCTGCACCACTTCGTCGGGCGTTCCCTGTTCGGCGCGGACTGCAGCTACGACCGGCTGGACAAGGCCCTGGACCAGGGCGGCACGCTCAAGGTGACGCGGCTCAGCAGCGAGTTCGACTATCAAGCCTTTCAAACGCATTACGGCAACCGCGCCCGGCTGCTGGCGGTCATCCAGGGAAAACGCCTGAGCCTGACGACGGCCGACGCCGCGCCCGTGCCGAAGCCGGGACAGGCGGTCGTCTGCTTGGTTGAAGCGGGAACCGGGGAACCCCAGGATTGAGGTTGGCCGGCCCTCGGCGCGACCGCTTGAGCGAACACGCACATCGGCTCGCCCGCCAGCGCCGCCAGTTCTCGCTGCAGGTCATGGTGCCTGGGACGCGCCCGCCTGGATGCCGGCTAGTGCATCGTCAAAGCTTCATTTTGGGGTGACCGATGCGGTGGCGTAAGCTTCCAGCTTGCGTTTGGCGCGATGAATCGAAAGGCAAGCAGGATGCTTACCCCACTTCTTAGCCTTGAAGACGCACTAGTCCCTCCCCCAGTCGGGGGCGGGGTGCATTTCCTCGAGCAAGTTCTTCTCGGCCCCCTCGTGTTCCCGGAGCAGTTCGGAGAAGTCGGTGAAGTCCTTCTGGATGCGCGTCCACCAGGCCACGGGGCCATCGCTGCTTTCGCAGCGCCGTCGAAGGCCGTTCAGCGTTTCGATCAACTGGATGTGTTGTTGTCGGAGTTCTTGCGCACGGGCGGTGAGCCAAGGGGCCTGGCACAGCGCGTCCTCATAACGGCCGCTTTGTTCTTCTGCGGCGAAACGGCTCGCCATTTCCTCGGCCAAACGCGCGATCCGATCGCGCATCCGCGCCAACGCATCCGCCGACTCGTAAAACGAATCGCTGATGTCTTGCAGGACGTCCTGCGAATGATCCACTCGCACTTCGGCCAGGACCATCGGTTCCTGGAAGATCTGTTCCTTTGCCATCGAAGTCTCCTTGGTCGCCCACGGTACGCCGAGAGCAGGGAATCTCGACGACTCGACGACGGTTTGCCCGTTTCCTAGGGGCCATCCGTGGCAACCAGAAACCGGCGTTCCTCCCATGGAACGCCGCCTTGTATGGATTGGACGAGTCGCATCAGACGACATCGCCTGGAACTGAAGCCGGGGCGGAGGCAAGTTGGGACAAGTTCTGCGGTGAAGTTCCGCCCGGCCAGCAAGAAGTGTAGCCCAAGCGGACCGCTGTCGTCAACCCGCCCGTTTCTCGCTCTGGGAGCCGCCTGTGCAAGTTCTGCGCACTGCGGGCAGATCTTGCCTTCGGCCGGACCGCCAGTGCCCAGGTCCCTCCGGTTCGCGCCGCTGGCCAGATTGCCGGGGAGCCGCAGGCACGATCTTTGCATTTCTTTTTTTGTTGCCCTTGGCCGGTTGTCCTGCTTGGCAAGAGGTCATTGGCGACGATTTCGGGCATAATGAACGCGGTGAACCGCGTGCGTATGAAGACCTAACTGCCATTTCATTCAAGCGACCCTCGTTATGAAACACGGCCTGTTGGTACGGATGACGGCCCCGCTGGTGGCCGTGAGTGTTTTGTTGTTGCTCCTGGGGACAGTGACCGCTTGGTATGTCCAGCGGTTGCAGAAGAACGCGTCGGACACTCTGGCTTTGAACGTCTTGAGCATTCGTGCGGCGGAAGAATTGGAGATCGGGTTGCGCGAGATCCGCACGCACATCAACCAGTTCTTGTTGACCGGCGACCGAGCCCATCTTGCCGCGGTGCCGGAGCAGCGTCAGCTGACCGATTACTGGCTCGAGCATGCGATGCAACGGGCCGAAACCAAACGCGAGCAAGCCCTGATGTCCAAAGTCCAGCAGGGGTATCAGCGATTTCTGGCCGAATTCGAACAGATCGTTTCCTCGGATGTCGCGGAAGACGCTCGCGCGGAGTTGATGGATCTGGTGAGCGCCGTCTTGACGGACGACATCCTCAAGCCGGCTCATGATTACCTGGACCTCAACGAACAGATGGTCGCCGAGAAGATTCAGGCGGGCGAGGTTCTCGCGGATCGGATGGTCTTAGGATTGCTCTCGTTGGCCACGTGCGGACCGATCGCCGGACTGCTGGCCGGGTTTGTCATCGCGCATCGCGTCAGCCGGACGTTAGTGGAACTGAGCGTGCCCGTGCGCGACGCCGCCGGGCGGCTTAGCGGCGTAGTCGGTCCGATCACCTTCGCCGGCCGGGAATTCGAGGAACTCCCCACCCTCGCGCAGGGGCTGGCGGAGCAGGTGGCGGCGGTAGTCGAGCGGTTGCAGGAAAGCCAGCGGGAGGTGCTGCGCAACGAACAGCTGGCGGCCGTCGGACAGCTTGCCGCAGGCGTCGCGCACGAATTGCGAAATCCGCTGCAGTCCATGCAACTGCTCGTCCAATCGGCGGCTACCGAGGGGGAAACGGGCTGCCTCCGGGGGCGCGATCTGGCCGTGTTGCAGGAGGCGGTCGACCGCGTCAAACGCTCGGTCCAGGCCTTTCTCGACTTCGCCCGCCCGCCGGCCCTGGAGAAGCAGCCCACCGATCTGAGAGGAATCCTGCAGCAGACCGCCGAACTGGTCACGGGGCGGCTGCGCCGACAGGGCACGAGCCTCAGCTGCGACATGCCCTCGGAGCCGGTCATCGTCGAGGCCGATCCCGACCAGATGCGGCAACTCGTGCTGAACTTGCTGCTGAACGCCCTCGACGCCGTCGCGACCGGAGGCCGCGTGTCCGTGCGGTTGCGAATTCCATGCTCCGAGCCGAATGGATCGGCGGCCGTCGCCGGGCAAGCGGCATCGGACGCGTGGGTTGCGATGGAGATTTCCGATGACGGGCGCGGCTTGCCGGCGGAACTCGGCGACCGGATCTTCGATCCCTTCGTGACCACGAAGGATACGGGCGTTGGGTTGGGGCTGGCCATCTGCCGTCGGATTACGGAGGCTCACGGCGGCCAGTTGGAGGCAAGCGACCGGTCCCCAATGGGAGCCACCTTCACGGTCCGGCTGCCTCGGAAGCCGGACTGCGTCGCGGCCCCGGTCGCAGCGGGTGCCCACACAGCCCGTGCGGACGGGCCTGACCGAACGCAGCCATTCGCTCCCGCCGTGAGCGTGCCCCCCGCGGAGGATTGACCATGCCGACCCTGCTGGTCGTAGACGACGATCCGGAAGTCCTGTACTCGATGGAACGTAGCCTGAAAAGCGATGCGGTGCGCGTGTTGGCGGCGAACACGGCGCGGGAAGGTATCGCGTTGGTGCGCGAGGCCCATCCGGACGCCGTGCTGCTGGACGTGCGTCTGCCCGATATGTCGGGACTGGACGCAGTCGACACGATTCGGGAGATCGACCCGCTGCTGCCGATCGTGGTGATTACGGCGTTCGCCACGACGGACACGGCCATCGAGGCGATCAAGCGGGGCGCGTTCGAGTACCTGCTCAAGCCGGTGGAACTGCAACAACTCCGTGACGTCGTGGCACAGGCCCTCGCGATCAGCCGGTTGCGGCACGTCCCGGCGGTGTTCGAGGACACGCCGACCCAGGAGAAGGTGGACCGGATTGTCGGCCATTCCGCTGCCATGCAGGAGGTGTACAAGGCGATTGGGCGAGTTGCCCCCTTGGACGTCACGGTGCTGCTTCTGGGCGAAAGCGGCACGGGGAAAGAACTCGTCGCCCGGGCCTTATACCATCACGGCCGGCGAAATCGAGGCCCCTTCCTGGCGATCAATTGCGCCGCGATCCCGGAGACGCTGCTGGAAAGCGAACTGTTCGGTCACGAACGAGGCGCCTTCACCGGCGCCGACCGCCGCCGCATCGGCAAGTTTGAACAGGCGCATCGGGGGACCTTGTTCTTGGATGAAATCGGGGACCTGAGCCCCGCCACGCAGGCCAAGCTGCTGCGGGTGTTGCAGGAGCGGCGGTTTGACCGCCTGGGCGGCAACGAGACCGTCGAAGCCGACGTGCGGGTGATCGCGGCGACCAATCAGAATCTGGAAGCCGCCGTCGCCGCGGGACTGTTTCGCCAGGACCTCTACTACCGGCTCAAGGGCTACACCATCGAACTCCCGCCGTTGCGCGAGCGGACGGGAGACCTGCCGTTGCTGGTCGCGCACTTCGTCACCCAATTCAACAAGGAACTGGGCAAGTTCGTGCGCGCCGTCGCGCCGTCCGTCTTCGATGTGCTGACCCGACACACCTGGCCCGGCAACGTTCGCGAACTCGAAAACGTGTTGCGGCACGCCTTGATTCATGTCACCGGCGACACGCTTACCCCGGACCTCCTGCCCCGCGGGATGGCCGGCGCCGAAGCGGCCGAGACCGCGTTGCCGATGTCGCTGGACGTGGGGCAGCGACTCCGCGACCTGGTGCGTGCCGGAGAATCGGATATCTACCGGCGGCTGTGCCTGGAAGTCGATCGGGTGATCCTGGACATCGCGCTGCAGCACACCCGCGGCAACCAGGTGCTCGCCAGCCAGCTGCTGGGCATGTCCCGCAACACCCTGCGGGCCAAGTTGCGCACGCTCGGTCTGAGCCTCCAGAAGCAACTGTTGCCGGACGCTGAACAGGATGCCCAGGACTTGGCCGACCAGCCGAACGGCGAGAATGCCGATCCCCCGCAGACCGACTAATGCTGGAAGCAGCACGGACCAGCACGCCGAACTCTACGCGGAGATTGCGCGCATTGCCGAGGCCGCCGAAGAAGCCTGGTCCGGCTGGATGTCGCGCTCCGGCGACGTGGATGGGGACGGCGACGGCCTGATCAAGAAACGGCTCGTGCGCCGCTGCCGCGCCTTCTGGAACCGGCTGCAGCAGCACGAAGCGCACGAGGCCGCTCGTCCGTGCAGAACGCCCAATCTTCGGCGAATACCTCCTGGAGTTGAGCCACGAGGGGCCCGGCGAGACGGAAGTGCAGGTCTTCGATGGGGTTCGCCGTGCCGGCTTCGGGGCAGTGCCCTTCGCGGATGTTCATGCCTCCGGCAAACCCCATCCGTCCGTCGACGACCAGGATCTTGCGGTGGTTCCGCAGGTTGGCGTAAGGCAGGGCGCGCGGCAGGATCTTCGGCAAGAACCGCGCTACGGGAATCTCCGCCCGCCGAAGCTTGTTGACGATGGACGGCCAGCTGTAGCGTGCGCCGAGGTCGTCGACGATCACTCGCACCGCCACGCCGCGGGCCACTGCTTGCGCCAACGCTTCGAGGAACGTTCTGCCCGCCCGGTCGTTGTCGAAAATGTAGGTGCTCAGCGTCACCGAGCGCTGCGCGCCGTCGATCGCGCCCAGCATCGCCGGGTAAGCGGAGTCGCGCCGCAGGGGCACCACCGAGTTGCCGGCCAGCAGAGGATGTCCGGTCACGTCGCGGACGAGCCTGGCCAGCGCGCCCCATCCCGTGTGGTCCCCGCCGGCCGCGCCGTCGGCCGCGGCAAATCCGCCGGCGGCCTTGGCCGCGGCGTCCTCCGCCTGCCAAACGCCGCGGCGGATCGACCGCGCACGCCGCTGAATCCGGTTGATCCCCAGCAGCAGGTACAAGAACGGTCCCACCAGCGGGACAAACCAGATCAGGCCGACCCAGGCGATCGCGGCGTGCGAGTCGCGTTTGTACAGGATCGCGTGGCAGGAGAGCCCCACGTCCAGAGCGAACGTCAGCAACGTCAGCAGCGGAGGCCAATGTTCGTGAAGAAAGTCGATCATAAACCGAGCTTGACATCGAGTTCGGAACACCCGGCCGAATCCTTGCTGTGCTTGCCGTCCGGGTGTGCTACGATTGTAACGCAGCCTGCCGGGCAACGCCGTGAAGGATTTTCGCGGGTTATCCTTCGCAATACAAGCACGCAGCGCTGGCAAGGGGGAATACCTGAAGGACATCTTCGCAGGAAAGATTACGGATGGATGAGCGAGAGAAGCCTGGCAGCGAAACTCCGCAGGCGTCACCGCCAGCGGCGTCTGCCGTCGCCGTTTCCGCGGGTCTGGGCAGCTTGGTGTGGGCGAACCTGCGGCGGACACGGCCAACAAGTAGGCCGTGCCACACGCGAGGACGTCGTCAACGCCGAAGAGCGCAGCGCAAGACCGTTGGGGGCTAGTAGCGATACGTCGCCGCCACGCCGCTGGACGTGGGCATCCTTTCCTTGGGAACCACGATCACCTCGCCGCCGGCTCGCAGGAAGGCTTCCGCCACGTCATCCAACAAGTCCTCGACTTCCGGGTGATCGAGCTGCGTCCGTTGGATCGCGCCGCTGGCGGGGTCCAGGTGGCCGGGTTCGACGCGATCCGCCTCGACCAGCAGCGTGGCCACGCGGCCTTGGACCGCCGCCCGCGCCACGTCAGACAAGTCGGCGGAGCCCTTGTGTTGGGCGGCAGCCGTGCCGAACGCCTCGCACAGTTTTGCGAGCCGGGCCACGTATTGCGGTTCGATCGCGTTCCACACCGCCTTGCGAAGCTGATCGGTATCGAGCGCATCCGGATGGACCTCGACGGCGGCCTCCGCCAAGAAGGGGTTCTTGCTGACGGCGCGGAAGTCCGAGTGGTGTTCGGCCGGCGCCGCGAGAATCAGCGGCAGGCCGCTGGGCTTGGAGAATCGCGCGAGAACCTCCTGGTCGATCCGGCGAAAGAAACGCTCCATGTCCTTGTCCACCTCGTCCCACTTCGACCCGTGGCCGTGACGCATGGCCGGACCGTTGGCCCCGTTGCCGTAGGAGGCGACCGTCAGGTGCGGTTCGCTGAGTTCGTCGCCGAGCGCGGCGGTCAGCGTAGCCGGCATGTCGTCCGTCTCCAGCGGATCCAGGGCGTAACGGCTGCCCTCGAACAACGCGGCCGTCTGCCGCGTCAGACACAGCACCTGGAACCGGTCCGCCGACTGGACGTACCGCAACAGCGGCTTGACGTGGAAGGTCCCGGCGACGACCGCCAGTTCCCGCATCGGCTGCTGGAGCCCTTCACAAAAAGAGTCTGCCGTCTGCTGGACGTCCCAAGATTATAGCCGAAAGCCAACCGCAGGCGACGGTCCCGGCGGTCGGCAGGTCCGCATCCCATGCTCGTTGGCCCGCCAAGACCGACCGCGGATAGACGTTGCACAGCATGCCCAGGTTTTGCCCTGCGTGTCGGAAAACGCTCGGAATCCAACGGCCGCTGATAGTCGTGTCCACGACCGTTCCAGAATGCATACGGTGAGCCAAAGACCGCGAGTCATGTCTTCCTAGCCTGCCTAGCTTCAGCGAAATGACAGCCCTGCGCGCAGTTTGGGCGTAATCGCGCCACTGCACTCTGGCGCTGGCACCGCGCGGCAAGCCGGATACCAGACGAACGTGCACGGCTTTTGGGCTCGCCGATGTCTTGGCATGCCGATTGCTATCCATTGGCGACGTGTTGGCTGCCGCTGACCCGCCCGCCGAAGCACTTCCGGGAGAGGTGTCAAGCAGCGATTCGTGTTGTAAGGGATCACCACGGTTTCACTGCCAGGGGAGGCATCATGTTGCGGGCACAATTGCGGGAGCCGGCCAGGGAGGTTCAGAAGGGCGAGTTTGCATCGCGGAATGAGAAACAGTTGCTCGTTGCGGCAGCCAAAGCCGCGCTTTGCCAGGCGCGATCGGGGGAACTACGTGCCGTTTCCTGCGACTTGCACCAAGGCGTGCTTACGCTGCGAGGTCAAGTCCCCAGCTACTACCTGAAGCAAGTGGCCCAAGAAGTCATTCGCGCCATGGCGCCCGGCGAGCAAGTCAAGAACCATCTGCACGTCGTCGCGTCTGCCAACGGCGGTTTGAGGCTTCGCTCGTAGGATGCGAGCATTTTCCTGGCACGGCTCTGCGAGACGTGCAAGGGGTCCGGCACGGCTCGGAGAGCCATGCTACTTGGGCTGCGGGCGCCGAGTCGGCATTAGGCGAGAGGTTAGTCATGATGGCCGCGCTTGAATCGGTGTTGAACATTCCGTCGGCGTCCTCGCAGAATCGTGAAGGGGCTAACCGGCGCAGGGCCGTGCGCGACTGGCAGTTGTGCGTCGAACGCGGCCCCAACTGGCTGTTCGTCAGAATCAAGGGTGGGGTCGTCAAGGTGTCGGACATGCCGCCGCTGGCCCTCCGCTTGAGGTCCCTTCTGGAGCAGAACCTCACGAACCGAATCGTGCTGGAATTGGACCGGGTCCTGATACCCAGCGGATACATGGTTCGGCAGTTGGAACAGCTCGATCATTGGATCGGTGACCGCAACGGCGTCCTCCGGTTGTGCGGCTTGCGGGCCCGTTACGCCAAAGCCCTTCGCCGCCACGGTCTCGGCGTTCATTGGGCCTGCTACCGTGACCGCAAGGAGGCCGTTTTCGGCAGCCGACGATTTTGAAAGCCGCATTACGCGAAAGGAGTCCGAAGCATGTTGGTTCTCAGCCGAAAATCGGGCGAACAGATTGTGCTGCCTCAGTGCGAAGTGACGTTGACCGTCCTCGGCGTCTCTGGGAGCCGTGTCCGGATCGGAATCGCCGCCCCGGATGGCACTGCCGTGCATCGCCGCGAAATCTGGGACAAGATCGTCGCCTCGCCCCCCAAGGCCGTGACGGAGCACTGCCTGCAACGATGCGAATAGGGCGCGGCCGAGCGGCGGGATGCCTCGCCAGCGAGGGGAGAACCCTCCGCCACCGCTCGCTGACGTTCCAGTCGTTGCGGGAGTGAATTCAGCGAGCAGCGGAACCGGTGGCGGGCACGTTCTGCGCGTCAGGCACTCGCGCGGGTTCAGGGCGAGCGGCTTCCGTCACGGATTGGGCAGGATGCTCAGGGCCTGCACAATCAGCCGGTGCGGCAGGAGAGCAGAACCGTCCCGAACCGGCCCCCCGCCGTTCACCAATCGTCGAAGCTCTCTCCCGCTCCGTCCGTCGTCGCGGCACATGCTGATCGTTTTCTGCCCTTGAGTGATCCGTCTGGCATGCGTCGTGCATTGCTAGCAGGACGGTCTGTTGAACCCGCATTTGGAAGGTCCAGCGATGACAGAGCACGCCGTCAAGCTCGATTCGCTCCCGACGGGGCTGGAGTTTCCCCCCGAGCTGGCCAGCCGCATCTACTTCGATCCCGAGAAGCACCGTCTTGTGTACTGTGGTTTCATGTACAAGGCGCACTACGACCGCCTGATGCGACTGGATTCCAGCGTCGAGTATCGGCGCGCCATCATGCGGCTGCTCCAATCCAGCACGGACGCCGAATCGCCCCAACTTCGGCGGTTCGGCTGGATTCTGGCGACCCTCGTCGCAGCTTGCCTGGTGCTGGCCGGGTTCATCTGGTGGCAGCTGATGCGTCCCACACCGGGACACGCCCCGGCCTCGCCGTCGTCGGCTGCCGAGGAAGTTCGCGTGGTGCAATCCTCCGAACTGAATCAGGGTTTGTTCGCTGGCCACTCCGGGGGCCGCAATCCGTCTGACTGAAAGCTGTCTATGGGTGCCACCATCGTGCCCGTCGAGTTTGAAAACGTCAGTGACTGCGTTCAACAGGGCATCACGCTCTTGAAGCAAGGCCGAGCCAAGGATGCAATTCCGCGTTTTCGCCGCTTCCTCGGGTTGAATCCCGCCTGCGCCGATACCTGGAACAATCTGGGGGTGGCGTTCTACGAGGTCGATGATTGTCAGGCTGCGGTGGACTGCTATCGCCAAGCCCTCGCGCTCAGGGCGGACTTTGCCGGCGCCTACGTCAACCTGGGAAACGCCTTGAGGGAACTGGGGCGGTTGGAGGAAGCAGTCGAGTGCTATCGCTCCGCCTTGCTGCTTCGTCCCGACTCGGGGGAAGCGCACTGCAATTTGGGCAGCTTGCTCAAGAGCCTGGGGGCACTGGCGGACGCTGCCGCAAGCTTTTCGCGAGCCATCGAACTTCTTCCCCAATTGCCTGCCGCCTACTCGAACCTGGCGAAAGTGCGAGAGGCGCAAGAGGACTTCGCCTCGGCGGCGAATCTGTACCGCAAGTGCATGCGTCTGCAGCCGGGCCGGGTCTTGGGCGAATTGCAGATCCTCACCATGTGTCCCACGGTGTTCTGGGACAACGCGGCGATCGATGAGTACCGCGCCGCGCTGGAGACGGCCTGCCAGCGATTCGCCGGCAGCGTGACTCGCCTCAGCCTGCAGGAAGTCGCAGCGGCCGGTGTCGCTCCCCCATTCAATCTGCCCTATCACGGCCGCGACGACCGGCCGATCAAGGAAGCCTATGCCGCGATCTTTGACGGCAAATTGCCCGCCCGCGCGCCACCGCGCCGAGACGGACCGCCTCGCATCGGCGTCGTGGCAACTCGAAAACACGAGCGCGCCCTGCTGCGCTGTTTCGGCGGAGTGCTGGATCGCTTGCCCGCCGACCTGGGACAGGTCTTTGTGTTCTGTAGCGCGGAAGGAGAACCGCTGGTCCGGAAGGGACTCCGTAATCCGCGTCTTACGATCGCAACCCTTCCCAAACGTCTCGATCAGATGGCCGAGACGATCGCGGCAGCCAAGCTCGACGTCCTGTACCACTGGGAGGTCGGCACCGACGCGGCAAACTACTTTCTTCCCTTTTTGAAACTGGCCCCGATTCAATACACGTCGTGGGGAGTCCCCGTGACGTCGGGCGTCAGAGAAATCAACTACTACTTGTCGAGCGCCTGGCAGGAAGGATCGGACGCTCACGGGCTATACACGGAGCGGCTGCTGTGCCTGGACTCGCTGTTCTCGTTCTATTATCGGCGCGCTCCCACGGGACCTGCCAAGACCGCAGAGGCGCTAGGACTGCCGGCGGGACGGCACGTGTACCTGTGCGCTCAGACGCTGGCAAAATTTCATCCCGACTTTGATCCGATTTTGGCGGAGATCCTGCGCCGGGACGAGCGTGGAGTCGTCGCCGTTCCCTGTCCGGCATTATCGCAGGCTGCGGCAAACAAGTTGCGGCAGCGTTTCGCCGCTGCCCACCCCGACGTCGCCGATCGTTTTCTGTTCATCCCTCAGTTGCCGGATTCCGATTACCTGCACCTGGTCGCCGTTGCGGACGTAGTGCTGGACACGCTCCATTACGACGGCGCCACCACGATGTACGATGCTTTCTCCCTGGCGCAGCCGGTCGTCACGTTGCCCACGCGATTCCAGCGCGGGAGGTCCGCTTTTGCCATGTATCGCAAGATGGGGCTGGACGACGGCATCGCCAGCGACCCGGAAGACTACGTGCGGCGGGCCGTCCGCCTGGCCACCGACCGCGACTTCCGCAACGCCGTGCGGGCGTCGCTGGCGGGCGCCAGCGAGGTGCTATTTGAGGACCATGCCGTCGTGCGAGCGCACGAAGAAGCCTTTCGGCGGATGAGCGCCGAGGCCCGGCAGTGCTAGTGCGTCGTCAAGGCTTAATCTTGGGGTGACCGATGCGGTGGCGTAAGCTTCCAGCTTGCGTTTGGCGCGATGAATCGAAAGGCAAGCAGGATGCTTACCCCACTTTTCAGCCTTGAAGACGGACTAGGCCATTTCCCTGCCGGCCGCAGATTTCGAGAAATTCTTGTCAAACGCCCGAAACCAGCACCGCTTGCCAGGGTTTACGGACTTGGCGTTGTTTTGTTGTGTGGGGGGCGTGGCCCTATTTTGTTTCCAGTCTGTAGGAGGAGCGTTTTGATGAAAACCGTGCGTGCTTTGTTGGCTTTGGTGGTCTGCGTGGCAATGGTCGGGACCTTGGCGGCGGCCGAGGGGCGAAAGCCTGGGGCGCGAGGTCCGGGTGGCCCAGGGGGCGGACGCGGGATGGGCGATCCCACGGCTCGGATCGACTACATGGTGCGCGATCTGGACCTGACCGACGCGCAGAAAGCCTCGATCGAGGAGATCAAGAAGGAATTCGGCCCCAAGTTGAAGGCGGCCCAGGAGAAGCAGGACAGCATCCTGACCGAGGAGCAGAAGAAGTCGCGGGCCGAGGCGTTCCGAAAGGCGCGGGAGTCCGGCGAGGGCTTCCAGAACATGCGCCAGACCATCGAAAAGGCTCTCAACCTGACCGACGCGCAGAAGAAGGACATGGAGGCCGCTCGCAAGGCTTCCGAGGACCTGAACAGGGAACTCATGAACAAGGTCACCTCGCTGTTGACTCCCGAACAGAAGGAGAAAGTGGAGAAGGCCCGCCAGCAACGGGGCCAGCGCGGCGGCCGGGGCGGCAATCGCGCCCAGTAATTGCGGCGCGGCCGCCCGCTCGCGACAGCGGGCGCAGCCAACGCGATCTCAGGCACCGGGGGAAGCCAGCGTCCGACGCGGCTCCCCCGCTTCGTTTCTTGCCGGTGCAACGGGGGTTGACAGTCCGGATGCTTGATGGCTAAGGTACGTGCTGTACTTCATTTGCCCCGAAAGCCCGCGATGGATACAAGGCCCCCGCAGAGTGACGGCTCTCCCAACCCGCTGCACTGGTTTCCTGAGTTCCTGGAATTGGGACGAGTTCGCTTCCGCTCGGAGGGCCGCTTGCTCGGCTCGGCCATGTTGGTGGGCATTGTGGCGGGACTGGGCGCCGTGGTGTTCGCGGCGTGCTGCCATTTCGTTGCCTGGCTGGCCCTGGACCAAGTGGCGGGCTACCGCCCGATGGGGCCAGCTGGTGAAGCCCATCTCGCCTGGCTCGTTGATTCCCAGCGCAGCTTCCAGCCCTGGTGGCTCGTGATTGTGCCGGCGGCCGGCGGTCTGCTGAGCGGCTACATCGTGTTCAAGTTCGCGCCGGAGGCCGAGGGGCACGGGACGGACGCGGCGATTGCCGCCTATCACGAGGGGCAGGGCCGAATTCGCCCGCGAGTTCCGATTGTCAAGCTGATTTCGTCTGCGATCACGATTGGAAGCGGAGGTTCCGGCGGGCGCGAGGGGCCGATCGCGCAGATTGGCGCCGGTTTCGGTTCGTTGCTGGCAACCTTGCTGCGGCTGAGCGTCAGCGAACGACGAATCCTTTTGGCCTGCGGGGTGGGCGCCGGAGTGGGCGCTATCTTTCGGGCACCGCTGGCAGGCGCCCTGTTCGCCTCGGAGATCCTCTACTGTTCACCGGAGTTCGAGCCGGAAGTCATCATCCCGGCGGGCATCGCAAGCACCGTGGCGTACTGCACGTTTGGCTTGGTTTTCGGTTTCCAACCGCTGTTTAAGACGCCGCCCTTCGCCTTTGAAAGTCCCTGGCAGCTGGGGCCCTTCTTCTTGCTGGCGATCGTCTGCGCGATGATGGCGATGCTGTACACCCGGACCTTCTACGGTGTGCATGCCCTGTTCAAGCGGTTGCCGGGGCCAAGGGTCCTGAGGCCGGTGTTGGGGGCCTTGTTGACAGGGATTCTGGGCGTCGGCCTGTATTTCCTGCTCGGTCGGCAGCAAATCGTCCTGGCCGTCTTGTCGACCGGCTACGGCGTGCTGCAGGAGGGGCTGCGGAACGAGATGGCCATGTCGGCGGGTCTGCTACTGGCAGTGGCCTTCGGCAAGATCCTCACGACCAGCTTAACCATCGGCAGCGGCGGCTCCGGAGGGGTGTTCGGGCCGGCCATGGTGATCGGCGGCTGCAGCGGCGGAGCCGTCGGGACGTTGTTTCATCAGGTCTGGCCCGAATTGGTGCCGCATCCGGCGAGCTTCGTGATCATGGGCATGGCCGGATTCTTTGCCGCCGCGGCGAAGACCCCTTTCTCCACGCTGATCATCGTCAGCGAAATGACGGGCGACTATCGGCTGTTCCTGCCGGCGCTGTGGGTGTGCGCCTGGTCCTTTCTGTTGTCCGATCGGCAGTCGCTGTACCGTTCCCAGGTCGAAAGCCGCTCTCGTTCGCCGGCTCACCAAGGCGACTACGTGCGTGAGGTGTTGGCCGGGCAACACGTGCGTCAGTTCCTGACGCCGCACAGGGAAGTCCCCGCGCTGCGTCCGGGCGATTCCCTGGATGTGGTCCTGCAGCGACTGGACTTGACGGGTTACACCGTGTTGCCGGTCGTGGATGAAGCGTGGCGGCTGTTGGGAGTCGTCAACTTGGAGGAAGTCCATCTGGCGGCCCGTTCGCAGCATGCCCAGGCCATGCTCCTGGCCGCCGACCTCATGCGTGACGACGTGCTGCCGCTGCAACCGGATCACGGCTTGGACCGCGCCTTGGAGCTGTTCGTGCAGAACAACCTCCAGGCCCTGCCCGTCGTCCACGACGCCGCGGACCGCCGCGTCCTGGGCATCGTCCGCCGCTCCGACATCGCCTCGGCTTACGTCCGCCGCGTCCACGGCGAACCCCGCTGACAATGGCGTGGGCAGCGCTCGGCGCGGGTCTCCCGACCCCGCCGAAACGGCCGACCGCAGGTCTCCTCTTGGGTCACCAGCGGGAAACTCACAGCCGGCAGACAGCCCCTGGGCCGTAAGTGCCTGTGTAAGAGTCTTGGCGCGTTTGGACTGCCGGCGCTAGCCGGCTTTCACCGAACCGCCTGAAGGCGGCACTACGTGCAGACTTCTGATCGGGCCCTTATCTGGCGTGTTTTCGCGTTACACTTCCCGGCCTTTCGGTCTTTCGGCCGGTTTGCGGGGCGGTTTGCCGGGCGGCAGAACCCGAATCGGGCCGGTGGCGGTCAACTGCGACTGGCCGTACGACGCGCGGCCCGTGGGGCGCACCAAGTGGCTGGGGATTTTCGTCTGCACGAAGAAGTTCAGCTTCGGCTGCGTGGCCGCCTTGACGGCTTGCTCCACGGTTTGCCCCTCGTTCAAGTGCAGCATGTGGGGCGCCGAGGCCACGCTGGCGGCTTGCCAGGCGACCTGGCCGTCCACGACAAAAGCCAGCTCGCACCGCTGTTCCGTGTACGTGACCTTGTCGCCCTTCCCCCAGGGAGGCACGCCGAAGCTGCGATACTCGATCTCCTTGGTGGCGCCCGGCACGACGCGCGCCACCAGTTGGATCGGCTGTCCCGGCGCCACCTTCATGCCGTTCTGCTGTAACTTGGCCGTCAATGATTGGCGGATCGTTTCCCGCTGTTCATCGGTGGCCTCGAGTTGGATCTCCAGCGAGACGCTGGCGCCCGGCTTGACCGCCAGCAGCGACTCGGCGTCCAACCCGGCCGCCACCGCCGCCGCCTCGTCGTGAGGCAGCACACACGGCACCAGCCGTTGGCTCTGGTTGCTGGCATCGGTGGTGACAAACCATAGATAGCCCCCCAGCGTGGCGACGGATTCTGCGGTCCGAGCATCTTCGTAACTGTACTCCCACAACACGATGCGCCGTTCGACGTCGATCAGCCGCGTGCCGGCCAGCAGGATGTAGTTGTCCGCAACCCACCGCAGGGCGTCGCTGTGGGGGGCGAGCGACACTTCGGGCACGGCGATATCGCGCAGCAGCTTGCCCTGGGCCAAGTCCCAAACCATCAATTGGCGGCCGCAGAGAACGGCCAGTTGGGCTGCATCCGGTCGGAAGAAGAGCGACGAGCCGTCCGCGGACGCGTCTGATAGTCGCCCCAGCAACTCGCCGTCGCCAGCGCGGTAACATTCCAGTCCTCCGGAACTCATTACCGCCAGGTACTTGCCCCCTGGACTGACCGCCGGCCGGCTGTTGGGAAGCACGTCGATCGTGTACAGAGCCTGCAGCGGAGCGAGCTTCCACACGGTGAGCTTGCCCTTCAGATTGACGGCGACCACGTGCTCGTCGTCCGTCCAAGCGGCGTAGACGATGTCGCGCTCGAACTGCTCTTGCGACGCGCTGGGCGTCCAGCCGGCCACGTGTTCGACCTTCTCCTCGTTCCAGTCCCAGGCGTCCAGGCGGGCCTTGCTGCCGTGCAGGAAGCCGTCGATGCGCGTCAGCAGCCGTTGCCCGCTGGGGCTCAGGCCCAGCGGCACCGCGTTGATGGGCATCGCCTGATTACCCACCGTCCGGCCTTTGGTCAGATCGCACCATTCGAACCGAGTCGCGGTTGCGTGACCGGGCATACCGTCGATGTGACCGATCAGGGCACGCCCCTGCGACGGTGAAAAAACCACGGACCGCGGCGACTCGAAGGCCCGGCCCTGACGGCCGCTCAGCGGAATGGGCTGGGCGATTAGTGCCGCCGCCTTGGGCTCCGGGTCCGGGGTCCAAGCCCAAGTGGGCGCCGGTTGGCCGGGCGCGATGGTGCGCACTTGCGACCAATCGCCCGCCGTCAGCGGCGGGCCGGCCGGGGCAGGCTTCGCGGCCGGAGCGGCCGGTTGAGTCGGCTCGAAGGGATTCGATTCGGCGGCCGCCTTCTGCAACTCCTTCACAAAGTCCTGGTCCGCCTGACTGAGACGCTCGACGGGCAGCGTCACCGTCCGGCCATCGGTCCGCTTCAGCGTCACCTGGCCGTCCTTCATGTCCGCCAACGTGGCCTCGACCGAGAACCTCCCCGTGCTGTCCGCCCACGTGCGCGGCTTGGCCGCCGCGGCGGGCAGCTTGGCGGCCCCTTTCGCGGCGCCCGCGGCAGGCCGGATGTGACTGGGAGGCAGCGTCGGCGAAATGCGCATCGAGTGCATCTCGAATTCGACCTTGATCCACCCGTTCCGGGAGATCTCCAGAACTTTCCCCGGCTGCCATCCGCCGGCCCAGTTCACCTCGACGTCATCGCCCGGCTGATACTGGGCATTCTGCCCCAGCGCCCCCGTGACGGCGAGTCCGAGCACCAACCCCAGAGCCGCGCAGCTTGTGAGCCCTCGTTGCGGCCACCGACCACCTGCAGAACCTGCGAAACCGCTCATCGTCTTGCCCTCCCCCAAAACACAGCCAACGCAGATTTTATGCTACTCCTTGCTTCGATGCCCTGCAATATCCCAAGGTGACGGCGGAGGAAGCCCCAGAAGCCGTCTGATCGGGCTGCTTCGTAGCAGGGACGCTGCGCGACCCCACGAGACATTCGGTCGCAACCGAATGAATCCCACTCATGGAGCAGGAGGAAGCAGAGACAACGGAGTGCCGGTGCTTTCTCCGTTGTCTGACGATCAGGGGTAGCCTGCCAGGCGAGCATGGAAAGCCCGCGATACCGATTGGCAATTCCAGCGGCGGGCCCCGGGGCGGAGGCGCGAGGTACGGTTGAGATGCTCGGCGATTTCCCGCAGATACCAGCCGTTGCCGCGCAACATGGCGATGGCCCGATGGATGCGGCGCTGCTGGTCGTCCGGACGGAGATGGCCGCCTCGCAGCAGGCGGTAGCCGAGGCGGGCTCGGCCGTTAGTCGACCGCCCGGCGCGACGCTGGGCCGCTTTTGCCTCGCGGATACGCTCGCCGATCCGCTGGGACTCCCATTGGGCCACGGCCGCCAAAATGCCCACGGTCAGTTGGCCGACGGGCGTGGAGGTGTCGGCGCCGATGTCCAGCAGGTGCACGGTCACGCCGCGCGAAAGCCAGGCTTCCAGCGTCACCACCGCATCCCGCTGCGAGCGGAACGCGCGGTCCAGCTTGGCGATACAAACGTGGTCGCCCGCCTGAACCGTGGCATCCAGTGCAGAACCGGCCGGCCGGTCGCGCATGGCATACCGCGCAGCGCTGACTGCCGCATCCCGATACACGCGGCCGACCACCGTGCCGGCAGCCTGCAGACGCCCCTGTTCGGCATGGATCCGCTGCAGTTGGGCGTCCAACCCCAAACCCGAAACGGCCTGAGCGTCCGAACTGACACGAAGATACCCATAGGCAGTGGGCATCGCGAAACTCCTGCGGACGGCAACCGGTGCGGCCGGCCTATCCACGCAGAGATTACATACCAAAGCCAGTACGGGCAACGGCCGGGGACACGCCCGCCCGATTCCCGTCACCCGTCCTATGCTAGTCGCCTGCATATCGCCCAGCAACTACTCATCGCCAAAGGCGCGCACATCCCTCTCCCCGCTGTGCCGAAAAACCGTCTAACACGAAAGTAAGAACCGCTAACAAAACCGAAATCGGAGACCTTCGGTCGGCGGTTTCGGCGGGGTCAGAGACCCGCGCCGAACGGTTTTGTTAGCGGTTCTAAGTCAGATTCGGCCTGCCAGCTTCAAGGGGCAACGACGGGGCGGTTGCGCAAGCCTGAACCGTGGCACTGAAACGGTTCCTGGAAATCGCGCTTCAATGGGGCCGCGACTGTTCAGTCGCGGAAAGCGGAGCTATTTCGCATCCGGATTCTGGATCGCCAACGCGCTTCAATGGGGCCGCGACTGTTCAGTCGCGGAAAGCGTACCGCGCCGGCTCGCTGCCGTCCAGCGATTGCGCGCTTCAATGGGGCCGCGACTGTTCAGTCGCGGAAAGGGCCCAGGCGATCGGCAGCTGTGTCGGCTGGGGCCTTGCTTCAATGGGGCCGCGACTGTTCAGTCGCGGAAAGAGCCGGCGGAACGCCTGGTTCAACAGGTGCTCTTTAGCGCTTCAATGGGGCCGCGACTGTTCAGTCGCGGAAAGTTTAGCCGTCCGTTGCGGATCGCGATTGCGTATTTGCTTCAATGGGGCCGCGACTGTTCAGTCGCGGAAAGGTCATTAAGCAGCTGCAGCAAGAGCTGGACAGACAAGCTTCAATGGGGCCGCGACTGTTCAGTCGCGGAAAGCGACGTCACCTCCTGGACCGCCAGATCCCCTTGTTCCGCTTCAATGGGGCCGCGACTGTTCAGTCGCGGAAAGGCGATCACGGGAGACGACGCGTGGGACGACGAAATCGCTTCAATGGGGCCGCGACTGTTCAGTCGCGGAAAGATGGATAACTACGGATGGACCGGAGCGGAGTACCGCCGCTTCAATGGGGCCGCGACTGTTCAGTCGCGGAAAGGTTGGCTACGACCCGCAACGCGATTTGGAGTACGCACCGCTTCAATGGGGCCGCGACTGTTCAGTCGCGGAAAGGCGGACAAAGACTGCGAAGGCTTCAAGAGCAACTGGCTTCAATGGGGCCGCGACTGTTCAGTCGCGGAAAGGGATAACTATCAATTAACCCGCGATCCTATGGTAACGGCTTCAATGGGGCCGCGACTGTTCAGTCGCGGAAAGGCAGCGGATTCCGGAGGGTGGAACGTGGATTGCGTGGCTTCAATGGGGCCGCGACTGTTCAGTCGCGGAAAGTCGGAATCCAATTTTCAGTTGATGAAATTTGCGGCGCTTCAATGGGGCCGCGACTGTTCAGTCGCGGAAAGGGCGTTCAACTACGCGCCGAATGACGGCCTCCACAAGCTTCAATGGGGCCGCGACTGTTCAGTCGCGGAAAGGAGAGTTGACCTGATAGCATGGTTCCCCCACCTGTAGCTTCAATGGGGCCGCGACTGTTCAGTCGCGGAAAGCCCAGCGATGACCGCCAGTCCCAGCCGTGCCTTGTCAGCTTCAATGGGGCCGCGACTGTTCAGTCGCGGAAAGGGCGGTTCGGCTGTCAGTTTTCCGAATCCAATAGCCTGCTTCAATGGGGCCGCGACTGTTCAGTCGCGGAAAGTCAAGAAGAATCCCGTGCTTTGTCTCAGCCATTTAGGCTTCAATGGGGCCGCGACTGTTCAGTCGCGGAAAGCAGCGCTCCGCAGGCTGTTTGCGTCCGAGTACGAGGAGCTTCAATGGGGCCGCGACTGTTCAGTCGCGGAAAGGTTCCAGTCGCGGTTTGTGGACCCTCTGATCTGCAAGCGCTTCAATGGGGCCGCGACTGTTCAGTCGCGGAAAGATAGAGCGTCAGGTATACGCGGTGCGTGGCCTCCGGGCTTCAATGGGGCCGCGACTGTTCAGTCGCGGAAAGGACCTTAGAAGACGTTGGCGCTGGCGGACTGGACGATGGCTTCAATGGGGCCGCGACTGTTCAGTCGCGGAAAGCCGAGGCGACCGCTGGCCAATCGCGTTTGGGTATACCCCGCTTCAATGGGGCCGCGACTGTTCAGTCGCGGAAAGCGCGACGTGTACTGCATACAGTTCGCCGATGGAACGGCTTCAATGGGGCCGCGACTGTTCAGTCGCGGAAAGATAGTCAATCCACCACATCCCTCCTGGAGTCTTGTGCTTCAATGGGGCCGCGACTGTTCAGTCGCGGAAAGCGGACGCAATTCAGCGTATCGGCGCAGTGATTGGAGCTTCAATGGGGCCGCGACTGTTCAGTCGCGGAAAGGCCGTCGATGTTGTCCATAAATGCCCAGCGTCGCAAAGCTTCAATGGGGCCGCGACTGTTCAGTCGCGGAAAGCACCACTATTTCCAATCGACTTCTTCGAGGGTGGTCAGCTTCAATGGGGCCGCGACTGTTCAGTCGCGGAAAGACAAGCGGGCTATTCCCGACCGGAACGGTCAGAAGAGCTTCAATGGGGCCGCGACTGTTCAGTCGCGGAAAGCCGCCGACATATCCAAGGAACGTATCCTGACCGAACGGGCTTCAATGGGGCCGCGACTGTTCAGTCGCGGAAAGGGCACCAGTAGGGAGGTCAATTCCGAGCTGTTGCCGATGCTTCAATGGGGCCGCGACTGTTCAGTCGCGGAAAGCAGGGTTCGCCTGGCCCGATGCCGTTGGCGGCGTTGGGGCTTCAATGGGGCCGCGACTGTTCAGTCGCGGAAAGCAGCGACAGCGGCAGCTCGGACACCTTGCCTGAGAGGCTTCAATGGGGCCGCGACTGTTCAGTCGCGGAAAGTTCCGAGTGCGGCTCCGGCCACCCACAGCACGGCCCCGCTTCAATGGGGCCGCGACTGTTCAGTCGCGGAAAGGGAGGACTACCGCGGGCAAGACGAGAAG
>CAYPGE010000029.1:25216-36576 GCA_964409865.1 uncultured Pirellulaceae bacterium | reverse complement strand
TCTGGCGCGGCTGTGTGATGCCGCCCATGCCGCCCATGCCGCCCATCATGCCGCTCTGGATCGGGATCACCAGATCGCCGACGGGATACACCTTGGTGACCAGCTTGCTTTCGGCCTCTTCGGGCGTGGTGATCAGCAGCACTTCATCCTTGACGACATAGGTCAGCCCCAAATCCTTGAGCATCAACCGAAATGCGGATCGCAGTGAAATGCCTTTCAGGTTGCGAGTGATCGGTGAGTCCGATCCCACTCCGATGTCATCCAGCGCTTTGGTGTCGATTTCGATGTTGATGTCGTGCTGGTCCTTCAAGAAGTCGATCACCTGATTCAGCGGCGTCTCGATGAACTCGATCCGCGTATCGTCATCCAGGGCGGCGAAGATCTTCTGTTCGGCGCTGCCCTGCCGTGCCAAATCGATCGAAGCGTACTTCTTGCGGCGCAACGTCAAGTCGGCCCACACTTGAGCTTCGGGATACATGACCGGCGGATCGTCCGGGAATGGCACCGCGGACTTCTCGACTTCCAACAAGGATCGTGCAAAATTCCGCGCGCGGACTTCGCGGACTGCCCACAAGGCGTCCCAATTTCCGCCGAAGCGGGCTGCCCACGTGGCCGCCATGGGCGTGGTGCCATACGGGTCGAGTTCCCGCACCTGAGCGGCGATGATATCCTCGGCTTCCTGATACCGGCCTTCGTCCATGAGAGAGTTGAAGCGGTCCATCAACTGTCTGATCTTCTGCTGGTTGCGGGCGGTTTCTTCCACCAACTGCTGGCGTTCCTCCGCCGCAGCCCGGTTTTCCTCCGCCAGAGCTTTGCGGGCTGCCACTTCGATGGCTCGCCGTCCGGCTTCGCGGATCGCCGATTCGATCTGACTCTTCAGTTGGGCTCGCGTTTCGGGTCCCAAGTCAGGGGACCTTTCGATGGTCTCCAACTCGATCTTCAGATCGCGTCTGGCGTTTTCCGGATTGGTATCCATCTGATCGCGGGCCTGATTGAGTGCCCGTTCCACTTCCGTCTTGATCTTTTGTTCGAGAATCTGCTGACTGGCCTCGACGTTCGCCAGGAAGTCTCCGCCCGCTTCCACTTCGGCCAGCAAGCCTCCGCCTGGGGCGGGCGGCGCGGCACCCGCGGCAGCCTCGCCAGCAGCCGGATCCTGGAGATTGATCAGGCGCAAGTCCGTATCGTTGCCGTTCCGCTTCGCAGCATCGCGGATTAGCTGAGCTTGAGGATTGTTGGGATCGCGTTTCAGCACGGCGTCGGCCACCTTGAGCGCCCCGTCCGTGTCGCCCACACGCAGTGCGTTGCGCCCCAACTTGGTCAGCAGTTCGTTGTTGGCCGACACCATCTTGGCGACTTCCTGCAGGCTGGCCGAACCCAGCGTGGGCAGGCCGATGCCGCCGCTGTCGCGCACGCTGGCAACCAATTGCGGCAGGAAGCTGTAGTCGTCCAAGGCATCGTGGACTGCGACGTTCCAGCGAAGTTCCACGGGTTTCCCGTCCAGTTCGGCGGTCAACGACAGGTCCTTCACGTCGCGGGACTGCAGCAGGCCGATCACCACCGTATCGCGGTCACCGCGCAGTGGCGGCAGGTTCTTGGGATACACTTCGCGAATCGCGCCGGGCAAATTCACAGCCGTCGGCCAATACACAGGTGTGCGGACGACATCCGCCATCGCCTGCCCTGCTCGTTCTGCCCACTGGCCTTCGTTCGAATCAAGATACACCATTCCACCGGTATGATTGGCCACTGCGGCCAGCAAATAGATGTCGCGGTCCGGACCGATGGCGAAACTGGAGACGGAAGCTCGCTTGTCAACCAAGCCTTGGACGGCGGCCGCGAAGTCGTCGGCCTGCATCATCTTGGCTCGGCTGATCCCGTCCCCGATGTAAACCACGCAACGTGGCCGAGTTGGGGCTCCGCTGAAGCTTTCCGCCGCGCCTTTCAGCGCGTGATCAATATCGGTCGAGCCCAGCGGTGCCCGGCCTTCCAGTTTGGCCAAACCGGCGTTCATGGCTTCGCTGTCCGGTGCCACGAAGGCCTGCGTCAAAGGTACGGCGTCCAAATCCACCGCCATCAACTTGACGCGATCCGCCTTGCCCAAATGGCCGAGCAGCGTCCTAAGCGATTTCAGTGCATCGTCCCGATACGCGCCGGTTTGGCTGGCCGAGGTGTCGAACAGGACCACCACGTCACGGTCAAACGCAGCTTGAGCGTCTGTCACCGGAGGGATGCTAAGGGCAAAAAAGGCATCCCCTGCCGGACTCTCGTAAGTTGACAACCTGGCAGAGGTTGCGCCGCCAGGAGGATCTGCGGCGATCGCCGCAGCCGCAAAGGCCAAGGCCATCACGGGCGATACGAACAACGCGAGGGCACTACGTCGCGACATACTTGGGGACTCCACTCAGAGAACTGTTTCGGGCAGGACCGCCCCGGCTTCTGAGCCGGCCCCTTCCCTGCCCAATGTCTTACCGGTAAAGGTCGCCTTATTGACCTAACCTAATTCTATTCCGCCAAAACTCTTTACGCTATAGATTCGTTAAAATTCGCGTCATCCGCTCCGGGGAGGGGTTCGTACGGTTCTGAAACACGCTGTCCGCTCGCCGTTGCCGCAACGCCGCTGGTAAACCATTCGCTACCGCCTCGCCCCTGTCAAATCGGGCTGGCCAGACGCCCCGATCTTCCCCGCAGGAACAGGTGAAACAACCCCGTTAATCCAACTTCACGGCCCCAGCAACGTCCATCCGGACAGAATCAGGACGCCCAGCGCCAGCAGAATCAGGCCCATGACTGCGTAGACGACACGGGCCACGCCACGTCCCCACCGTTGGTCAATCCAACGGACTTTGGGAAGCCGATAGTAACTATCTCGATTGTGCACTGCCGCCCCGATGGCCAGCAGCGCCAGCATCAGGGCCAAGCCGGCCATGAAAACGTCTTGGCGGTTCATCGCATGACTCGCTGCGCCGCGTCGGGCGTTGGACGACGGCGGGAAACGTGTTATCTTCTGGTTCGCATGTCATAGTGGCCCAACGGTGTTCTGGCAATGGCGAATGACAAGAAACGCAAAATCCGGGCCGAGTTTCGCAAGAATCGCATGCCGCGCGCTCGGCAGGGCGACTTGACTCGCGACTATCACGACACCGGACTGGAAGACGACGACTCGGCCCAAACGGAACGGGTCAGCGGCAAAGGCGAGTTGACCCGCAAGCGTACCGTGATCGGCAGCGAGATCTCGGACGAGGACGCGGGCGGCCTTGGCCTCCGTCTGGAGGTCGATGAACGGGCTTGCTGCAGCGGCTGTGTCTTGAGTGTCCACGGCTTGACCAGTAACGTCCTGGGCGAGGACGGCCAGATCTATCGCTGCGCCACGCGCCGCTTGCTGAAAACGCTCAGTACCGACCAGCGGCACGTCGTCGCCGCCGGCGACCGCGTCCGCTTTCGCCCAGCTGGCCGCGACGAGGGGATCATTGAGCGTATCGAACCGCGGCATGGCGTGCTCAGCCGTGCGATCCGCGGCCGGCGCCAGGTGATCGTCGCGAATGTCGATCAAGTGCTGATCGTCACCAGCGCAGCTCAACCGGTCCTCAAGCCGCACCTGATCGACCGCCTGCTGGTGACGGCCGAGAAAGACCTCGTCCGGCCGATGGTGTGCATCAACAAAGTCGACTTGGTGGAACTCGCCGACCTGCAACCGCTGGTCGGCGTGTATGGCCAGATGGGCTACGAGGTGCTGCTGCTGTCGGCGCAAACCGGTTTCGGTTTGGAGCGGTTGAAACGCCGGATCGTCGGGCGGCAGAGCGTTTTTGCCGGGCAAAGCGGGGTGGGTAAATCATCGCTGTTGAACGCGATCGAACCGGGTCTGGACCTGCAGATCGCTGCGGTCAGCCCGGAGAACGAGAAAGGCCGCCACACGACGACGGTGGCCAGCCTGATCCCACTGTCGGCCGGCGGCTACGTCGTCGACACGCCGGGTATCCGACAGTTCCAGTTGTGGGACGTAGTGCCGCAGGAAGTCGCCGGCTACTTTCGCGACGTGCGGCCTTACGTTAGTTTGTGCCGCTTTCCCGACTGCACTCACACGCACGAAGCCGACTGCGCCGTCAAAGACGCCGTGGCCGACGGGCGACTAGACGCGCGACGCTACGAGAGCTATTGCCAGTTGTTTGAGGGCGACCTGGACTGAGTGCCGGCTCAGAAGCATCTGGGAGCCAGAAGCCCGGCTGCTTCGGAGAAACGGGGCTTCTCAAGACCCAACCAAGAAACGAACCTTGCCGATCATGGCGACGACCAAAATCAAAAAATTGCCCGCCCGCGAGGAAGTGGAGCCTGCCGATACGTGGGACCTTTCGAGTCTGTTCGCCAACGACAAGGCGTGGGAAACCGCGTTCGGCAAGTGGGAACGCCGCATTCCCGGCTTCCAGCGGTTCCGCGGCCAGTTGGGCAACGACCCCGCCGCGCTTGCCGCCTGTTTGAAATTCGATTGCGACATGGATCGTTGGGGCGAGCGATTGGGGAGCTACGCCTACTTGAAAGCCGCCGAGGACCAGGCCCACAGTCCCTCCCAGGCCATGGTCGCACGATTCCAGAACGTCGCGACCCGCGCCAGCGAAGCGGCCAGCTACATCCGCCCCGAGGTCCTGGCCATTTCGGCCGCCAAGATGAACCGGTTTCTGGAGTCCAAGGATCTGCAGCCTTACCGGCTGGTGCTGCAGCGGATCCTGCGTTTCAAGAGGCACACGCTGGGCAAGAAGGAAGAAGAACTGCTGGCGATGCAGGGCGAAATGGCGCAAACGGCCAGCAAGACGTTCCGGCAACTGCACGACGCGGACCTGAAGTTCGGCTTGGTGACCAACGAGCGCGGCGAACAAATCGAACTGGGCAACGCCACCTTCCTGCAATTGCTGCAATCGCCCCAGCGGAGCGTCCGCCGGGCTGCTTTTCATCAATACTACCAGCAGTTCCAGGCCCACGAGAACACGTTGGCGGCCACCCTCAGCGGTTCGATCCAGACCGACGTGTACTACGCCCGCGCTCGCGGCTATGACAGCTCGCTGGACGCCGCCATGTTCCCCGACAACGTGCCGCGGGCGGTTTACGACAACTTGATCCAGGCCGTCCACCGCCGCCTGCCCGCCATCCACGCCTACTACGACCTGCGGCGGCGGAAGATGCGTTTGAAGGACATTCATCACTACGACACGTACGTACCGATCTTGAGCCAGTTGACCTCCACGCGCACCTGGGACGAAGCCGTCGCGCTGGTGCTCGACGCGCTGCAGCCGTTGGGCGGCCAATACACGGCCGCGCTGGCCGGCGGCCTGTGCGGCCGCTGGTGCGACCGGTATCCGAACCGCGGCAAGCAAAGCGGCGCTTTCAGCTCCGGCTCGTACGATGGCAACCCGTACATCCTGATGAACTACAAGCCGGAGGTGCTGGAAGACGTGTTCACGCTGGCCCACGAAGCGGGCCATTCGATGCACTCTTACTATTCCGCCCGCCACCAGCCGTTCCAGTACTACAGTTACACGATTTTCGTCGCCGAGGTGGCCAGTACGTTCAACGAGCAACTGCTCTTCCAGCACTTGCTGCAGCAGGCCGGCGACGACCAGCAGCGGGCGTACCTGATCAACCGCGAGATCGACAGCATCCGCGCCACGATCGTCCGCCAGACGATGTTCGGGGAATTCGAGAAGATCACGCACGAGATGGCCGAATCCGGTCAGCCGCTGACCGTGCAGACGCTGAAGGAAGCTTACCGAAACCTGCTGGAGCAATACTTCGGCCCGGATTTCGCGATGGACGACGAACTGGCGCTGGAGTGCTTCCGCATCCCGCACTTTTATCGGGCCTTTTACGTGTACAAGTACGCAACCGGCCTGTCGGCCGCGATCGCGCTCAGCCGCCGCGTGCTCGGCGGCGGGACGCCGGAATTGAGCGACTACCTGAACTTCCTCAAGGCCGGCTGCTCCAAGGACCCACTGGACCTGCTCCGCGACGCCGGGGTCGATATGGCCGGCCCGGAACCGGTTGAGACTGCGCTGGTTCACTTCGAGCAACTGGTTGCCGAACTGGATCGACTGCTTTGAAACGCAATCCCCGCCCCCTGCCCCTATCCATCTCCTGTCAGTGCATCCCCAGCGCCCGGAGCCCCATTTAGCCGTCGCAACTCGAAGGAAATACAGACGCCGGTGATCAGGCACGCCACGAAGTCAGAGGTCGGCAGCGCCAGCCAGACCCCGTCAAGCCCGAGGAATCTGGGCAGCAGCAGAACGGCTGGAATCAACACGAGGATTTGCCGTGAGACCATCAGGAGCATCGCTTGCTTCGACTTGCCAACCGCTTGGAAGTAACCGGCGCTCACGATCTGGAATCCGACCATCGGCAACATGATCCCGGCCATGCGCAGGGCTCGGCAACCCAGCTTGAGCAATGCGGCGTCAGACGGCTCGAAGAGGCGGATGACCTGGGCGGGAAAGACCATCATGACCAGGAAGCCCAGCAGGGCGATCCCCGTCGCTGCGAACACGGCCGACTGCCACGTCCGCTTGACTCGCCCCAACTTCCGGGCGCCGTAGTTGTAGCCGATAATCGGCTGCGTTCCCTGGTTGATGCCGAAGATCGGCATGAAGACCATCATGGCCACGGCGTAAATCACGCCCATGACCGAAATCGCCAGATCGCCGCCGTGCGTCCGCAACTGGTTGTTGAGCAGGCTGTTCATGACGCTGGCCGCCAACTGCATCAAGAACGGCGGGGCCCCAATCGCCAGAATCGAAGCACACACCGGCCAAGACACCCGCCAGTCGCCGACGTGGAGCTTCAGGACACTCCTGCCGCTGACGAAATGGAACAGCGTCCACGTGGCAGAAACCGCCTGCGACAGGACCGTGGCGAGTCCGGCGCCCCTCATGCCCCAGCCGAGTCCAAACAGAAACACGGGCGCAAGGATCACGTTCAGAACCACGCCGATCAGCAAGGTCAGCATCGCTACCCGTGGATTTCCCTCGCCACGGATCACGGCGTTGAGTCCGAACCCGCCGACCTGAAATACGGTCCCCAGCACGATGATCTGCAAGTAGTCCCGGCCAAACGGCAGCACTCGATCACTGGCGCCAAACAGACGCAGGAGCGGTTCCAGGAACACCAGGCCCAGGACCGTCACGATCAGGGACGCCGCGGCCAGCAGCCACACGGCGTGGCGCAAAACGTCTTCCGCGTCGTCCTTTTTCCCTTCGCCCAGCCGAATCGAGACCAGGGCTCCGGCTCCAAAGCCGATCAGCATTCCGCACGCCAAGAGGACCAACATGAACGGAAGGGAAATGGTGATCCCCGCAATCCCATCGGGACCAAGGGCGTGTCCGACGAATGCCCGATCCACCAGGTTGTAGGTGGCCTGAGCCAGCATGCCGACGATGGCCGGAGCCGAGAACGTGACAAGCAGAACAGGGATGCTGGCTTCGCCCAGCCGTTGGGACCGATCCATCATCGTCTCGGAACGTCCTTCCATCTACAGTCGTTGGCTGCTATAGTCCACTGGCTGATTGACGCACGAACACCGCATCCGGCACGTCTTGAATGCTCTCCAGTACCTTTGTGGCCCCGCGGACGCCACCATCCAAGGAACCGATGGGCTTGCGCCTACCGTTCGCCGAAGAACTCCTGGGCGGGCAGCCACTACGCCGCCATTCTACCAGCCGACGGTTGCGGTTGATAGAATCAAGGCCTCGCCCAACCCCGATTGGTGCGACTGGTTGTTACGGCGCACCTATGCCGGCTATTACGGCCAGACGATTGCGTTTTTCCTGCGAATTCACAAACTGACAGGAGAGGTCGAGCACCGAGTGTTCGCCCACGAAGTCGCGCGCGAGGCAGTGGCGAAACTGTACCACCAAGGCATCTTCCGGGGCCATCCCGCCAAGCCCTACTACGAGTCGCTCGACGGGGTGGGCGATCTGCTGTGCGCCTTCCTGGAGTTGGACGCACCGTACCACCCTCCACGGCCAACGATATAATGGTTCCCGTTGAATCGCGTCCATTTCACGCCAAGTCGTTTAAGGAGACTACGCCATGTCGCGACCGGTGACGTTGTGTTCAGGCCAGTGGGCGGACTTGCCGCTGGAGGAACTGGCTCGGATCTGCCAGGAGTTCGGGTTCGATGGAATCGAACTCGCCTGCTGGGGCGATCACTTCGAAGTACCCAAGGCCCTGGCCGACGACCAGTATTGCGCCGCCAAACGACGGTTGCTGGAGCGGCACGGTTTGACGGTCTACGCGATCAGCAACCACTTGGTCGGCCAAGCGGTGCTGGACCTGATTGACGAGCGGCACAAGTCGGTGCTGCCCCCTGACGTTTGGGGCGATGGCGATCCCGCCGGGGTCAACCAACGAGCGGCCGAGGAGTTGAAGAACACGGCCCGTGCGGCGCAGCGACTGGGCATCCAAGTCGTCAACGGCTTCACCGGCTCCAGCATCTGGCACCTGCTGTATTCCTTCCCGCCGGTCTCGCCCAGGATGATCCAGCGCGGCTTCGAGTTGCTGGCCGAGCGGTTCCATCCGATCCTGGACGTATTCGCCGAGTGCGGCGTCAAGTTCGCTTTGGAAGTCCACCCCACGGAGATCGCCTTCGACCTGTACACGGCCGAGCGGGCCGTGGACGCCCTCGGCGGGCGGCCCGAGTTCGGCTTCAATTTCGACCCCAGCCATCTGCACTGGCAAGGCGTCGATCCCGTCGAGTTCATCCGCCGCTTTCCGGACCGCATCTATCACGTCCACATGAAAGACGCGATCGTCAAGCACGACGGGCGCAACGGCATCTTGAGCAGCCACCTGAACTTCGGCGATCCCCGCCGGGCGTGGGACTTCCGCTCGCTGGGCCGCGGCGGCGTCAATTTCGAGGAGATCATCCGAGCGCTGAACGAGATCGGTTACCAGGGTCCGCTGTCGGTCGAGTGGGAAGACAGCGGCATGGACCGCATGTTCGGCGCCCGCGAAGCCTGCCAGTTCGTCCGCCGCCTGGATTTCTCCCCCAGTCAAGTCGCCTTCGACGCCGCATTCGACAAAGGTTAAGCATCCGCCAACTCACAAAGAGTATGAGGTGACAGAAGAACGATCGAAAGAGAAGTTCGCCCCTTCCTCGCGTCATTCTTCTGTCACCCCGTTTTTCTGTCAGCCTCTTGCCTTGACTGCCCCCGTTTTTCTGCTGCGGAGGATAGGCCATGAGAACGTCATACGCTCGTCTGGCTCGGTGGGCGGAATTCATGCTGTTGTTGACCGCGGCGACTCTGGCACGCGGCGGCGAGGTGGCGCTGGGGCTTCGCGCTTCAGCGACGCAAGTGGGAAAGTACCATCGCGTCGATTTCGAACTGGTCGTGCCGTGGCCGTACCGCAATCCGTTCGATCCGCGCGAAGTCGATGTCACGCTGGAGATCCGGACGCCCGGCGGCGAAACGCAGCGCTTGCCGGCGTTCTGGATGCAGCCTCACGAGCGTCAAGTCCTGCAGCGCGGCGGGAAGGATTGGCTGTATCCAACCGGGCCAGCCACCTGGCGGGCACGATTCGCGCCGCAGGAACTCGGCCGCTACGAGGTGCTTGCGAAACTGAAAGACGCCGGCCGGGAAGTGCAATCACCGGGCGTATCATTCACTTGTGTCGCCTCAACGGACCCGGGCTTTGTGCGGACCAGTCCGAAGGATCCTCGCTTTCTGGCCTTTTCCGAGGGCCGCCCGATGTTCCCGATCGGGCAGAATCTGGCCTTCATCGGGCCGACGCAGTACGTCACGCTGGCCAGAGCCGAAGAGTTCTTCGGCAAACTGTCCGCCAACGGCGCTAATTTTCTGCGCGTCTGGACTTGTTGCGAAGACTGGGCCATGGCGATCGAAGCTCGCAAGAGCGCTTGGGGCCGATCGTGGGGCTGGAAGCCGCCGTTTGCGCCCACGCCCGACGAGGACGATGCCGCTGATCGCCGCTGCGTCCAGTTGGGCGGCGACCTTGGGGCCGGCGTCAACCTGTCCACGCCCAATCCGCTGGCGGTGCGTCCCGGAACTCGATACGTGCTGACGGGCAAGGTGAGGACCGTTGCGGCGGATGTCTCTGTCAAACTTTCCGCAGGCTCGTTGGACTTCGGCCCGCCGTTGCGAGCCGAACGCCCCCATACGTGGACGCGCTTCCAACGCGAATTCGAGACCGGAGCCGAGCAGCGGTTCATCGACCAGATCGCACTGCGGTTGGAAGGCGGCGGCACCGCATGGCTGGATGAGTTGTCACTGCGGGAGGCCGGCGGCGGAGCAGAATTGCTCTGGGAAGCGGCCATCCACGATCCGATTCGCGGGTTCTACAACCCGACCGACTGTTTCCTTCTGGACCAACTGGTCGAGTCGGCCGAGCGCGAGGGGATCTACTTGCAGTTGTGCCTGATCACCCGTGACTTGTACATGAGTTCGCTGAAAGACGACCAGAGCAGCGAGTATGCGCAGGCGATCGGCGACGCCAAGAACTTGCTGCGTTACGCAGTGGCCCGCTGGGGTTATTCGACACACGTCGCGGCTTGGGAGTACTTCAACGAAATCGATCCTCGTTTGCCGACGGACCGGTTCTATGACGAACTGGGCGCGTACCTGGAGCAGATCGACATCTATCGGCATTTGCGGACGACCAGCACCTGGGCGCCCTCGCCCAGGGACTGGAAACACCCGCGGCTGGACATCGCCCAGACGCACCACTACATCCGCCCGGCCGACAAGGAGCAAGGGCACGACGAAGTGGCCGTGGTCCTGCAGCGCGTGGGAATGCTGCGCCAGCATGCGCCCCGCCGGCCCGCGTTGCTGGCCGAGTTCGGTCTGGCTGAGGACAACTGGCAGCGCAGTGTGTACATGAAGCAAGATGCCGATTTGGTCCATTTCCACAACGCCCTTTGGTCGTCGGCGCTGTCCGGCGCCTCCGGCACGGCGTTGTTCTGGTGGTGGGAACTGCTGGACCCGATGGACGCCTATCGTCATTACGCGCCGCTGTCGAAGTTCATGGCCGACGTGCCGCTCGATTCGGGGCTGGAGGCAACTCCGGCACGAGCCAGCGGAGGCGACATTCGCGTGATCGGCCTCCAGGGCCGCGACTGCGCCTGCCTGTGGCTCTTTCACCCTCCAGCCACCTGGTGGAACCAGGTCGTCGAGAAAAAGACGCCCGGCACCGTCGCTTCCGCCCGCTTGGAAGTCCCGCAACTCGCTACGGGAACCTACCGCATTGTGTGGTGGGACACCGGCCGTGGCGTTTCCGTGCAAGAGGGGGACGTTAAGCTGGAGGCAGGGAAACGCCACGGCCGGTGTCCCACCACACAATGCGGTAGGTTCCCGTAGCAAGTTGCGGGA
>CAYPGE010000029.1:0-25206 GCA_964409865.1 uncultured Pirellulaceae bacterium | reverse complement strand
GTTATCCCGCGACCTCGCCTGCAAAATCTTCCGGAAATAGTCCTGTTCCTGGGATACCGCCTGTTCCTGGGATACCGCAGATCAGACGACCGTGGCCTCCAGCCCGATCAGTTGGCAGAACTGTTTCAACTGCCGCTTGTAGTCGCCGTAGAAGAACAGCTGGTGGAAGCCCGGGAACGCCAGGACGTCTTCGACGTTGTCGAACTTGGCCATCACCGATACGACACATCCTCCGGCAGGCGGCACGGCGACATTGCCGATCACGTCGCCCGCAGAGATCAGCATCTGGACGGGTTGCACGCCCGACATCAGGACGTCGGCGCACGTCACCCGCTGTCCTTCGCGCCAGATGGTGCGGGGCACGGCGTCGCGCATGGCATGGTGGTGTTGGATGTCGAACGGTTCCGGCTCCTGGTCGAAGCCGTTCAGCCGCGTCGGGCAGGAGCAGTGGGCGCCGATGATCGCTCCGCGCGCTGTTTCGGCGACGGGGTCTTGCTGGAAACCAGGCCGGTCGAAGAGGTACTCGACGATGGCGTGCGTCGCCACGGCGCCGAGGTCGGCTTCGCAGGCGGCCGGAATGCCGTCGTCGTTCATCCGCGACCAGGCGATGCAGGGCAGGCTGACGTCCGTCTTGCCCAGCGCGCCGAGGCAGTCCATGGTGATGGCATCGGCCTCTTCTCGCTGCAGGATCTGGCCCGCGACCAGGTAACTCTTCAGTCCGTTGATCACGTCCTGTTCGGTGGCCTGGAAAACGCGCCGCGCCCGCTTCATGTATTCGGCGGCCATGGCGCGGACGCGGTCGTCGACCGGCGTCTTCTGGTACTCGTCCAGGAACTCCTTGGCGGGCACATAGCGGAGTTGCATGCCCAACAGCGGCATGGCCACGTCTTTGCGCTCTTTCCCTTGCAGCACGACGCAACGGGCGGCTCGCAGCTTCGTCGCCGCGCAGAGCATCTTCAGGCCATACTCGACCTGGCTGAAGTCGTCGGTCGAGGCGATGAAGGAACCAGGGGCCTGGGCCAGGGGAGCGGTATTCGTCGTAAAGGAACTGCCCACCGGCGAGAAGACCACCGTCTGGATCTTGCTCTCGATCGCCTTGGCGGCGGTGGGCCAGGCATGCTCCTGCCGGTCCAGCAGCACGACGAGCAGGCCGTCGGCGGTGGCGGCTTGGCACTCGGCCAGCCAGGCGTCGGCTTCCTCGGGACTGTAGATCGGTTCCGGGCGAATCTCGATCTTGCAGCGGAGCTGCTGTTCGGCCGCCTGAAGTTTTTCGGTGTACTGCTTTCTGGCCGCTTCCCCGTCGTAGATCGCCCCCGGCCACCGCAAGCCGTAATCCCCTTTGCGGCGGACAAAGCAGGCTTTGATCTGGGGAGTGCATTTCGAGGCCGGGCCATGCGGTGTGATCTTCTCCGGCAGGGCCTCGGCTCCCCAGGCCCAGTTTCCGCCGATGGCGGCCGCCGACGCCAACGAGGCCGCCGCCAGGAACTGCCGGCGATCGACGTGGTCATGATCACAACACCGAGCCGCACAACGATTGTCTCGCATGTCAGTCTCCTTTGCTGCCAATGGAAATCTTCCACCATGGCCCCGTTCGGATACGTTCCGAGCAGCAACCTTTCCCCATGATAACAGAACGGCTCGCGACTTTCGCTCAGCCTAAAAAACAACTTCGTACGAGCACCGCCCTTGGGGAGGAACGCCGATGCGGATACGATCGAGGACTACGGCCTGGGCGGCCAGGTCCTCTGGGACCACAGCCTGCACATCGCCCGTGCGATGACCAGCGGCCGACTCGCCGGGCAGGAGTTGGGCCGGAAAGCATGTTCGGCTTCGTTGAATCGAAACGGTTTCCTTGCACTTCTTGTATCAACGAAAGGATCAAGCCATGAGCGAGAACAAGGACCGCATCCAACTGAATGTCGTCGACCGCGAACCGTGTGGCGGGTGCTGTGGTGGTCCGCAGCCGGAAGGCGGCCTGTCGCGGCGGCGTTTCCTGGGAGGGATGGGCGCCGCGGGCGTAGCGCTGAGCAGTCTGGCTGCGGCGGCTACCGACCTGCGCGCGGCCCCTGGGGAGCCAGTGCCCGGCGAACAGCCGTTTCCGAAGGGCGCCGCGCTGAAGGTCAAGCCGATCCTGATCTTTGACGTGCCCACGCGACAGGATCAGACCTCGTGGCGCGGCTATGGCGGCATCCACACACCCGAGGCGGCCCGTGAAGAGGCCGCGCGGATCGACAAGGAACTTGCCGAGTTGAAGAAGAAGGCCGAGTTCCCGCTGCAGATTCAGCCGGTCGAGTTGTTGGACTCGCAAGCCAAACTTGCCCAGGTGGCCGTCGACGGCATCGACCTGTGCATCGTCTACGCCGCCGGGTCCTGTACGCAATGGCCGCTGAAAACGCCGATGGTGATGTTCGTCCGCCACAAATCGGGACCGTTCTACCTGGGGTTCGAGATCGCCCACTGGCGGTTCTTACGCGGCAGTGGCGACCAATTCACGCGGCCGGATTACGACGTCGACGACGTGGTCGTGGACAGCACCGACGGACTGCTCTGGCGTCTGCGGGCACGGTACGGTCTGAAGAACGCTTTGGGCACCAAGATGCTCACCATCGGCGGGCTGTGTGCCTACAGCGGCCCGGCCCAGCAGAACGGCCCGCGGGTGGCCAAGGAAGTCTGGGGCTACGATTTCGTGGACGTCAGCGACGAGGAGTTTGCCAAGCGGCTGAATGCGGCACGTGCGGATGAGAAGGTCGTCAAGCAGGTGGAGTCGCAAACGGCCGAGCTGCTGAAGCTGCCGAACGTCAAGCTCGAAACGGACCGCAAGTTCGTATTCAACTCGTACCTGGCGATGCACGTCTGCCGGCAGCTGCTGCAGGAGACCGGGGCCAGCAACTTCGGTTTTTCCCGGTGCATGGGGCATCAGCAGATCGCGATGCTGGACACGCCGGCCTGCTTCGTGCTGAGTCTTGCCAACGACGAGGGCTACACCGCCTACTGCCACACGGACCTTTCGCACACCATGCCCGGCGTGCTGCTGCGCTGGATCGCCAGCCGGCCCACGTTTGTCTGCAATTCGCACTATCCGCACGACGGTCTGTTCTTCGTCGCCCATTGCCAGGCGCCGCGGCGTATGAACGGCCGCGACTTCGAGCCGGCGACGATCATGACCCATTACGAGTCGGACTACGGTGCGGCCTGCAAGACCCACTACACGATCGGCCAGGAGGTCACGGTCGTGATTCCGAACCTGGCTTGCACCCGGTGGCAAGGCTTCCGCGGCAAGATCACCGCGGCGCCCTCGTATCCAGCCTGCCGCTCGCAAATGGAAATCCTCGTCGACGGCGACTGGAAGCGGCTGGTCCGCGAGATGGAGGGATTTCACACGCAAATCGTCTACGGCGACTACCTGCGGGAGGTCGCCTACGCCCTGAAAAAGCTGGGCGGCCAGATCCAGTGGCAGGGTTACAGCTAGACGGCATCCACCGTCCCCGGCCACAGCGGGCAGCGGCCGGTGATGCATTCGGCATTGCGCTCCCACTGCCAACAGGCCAGCGGCGCGTCGGCGCGGAGCGGGATGGGCAGGTACTGCGCAGACAGCTCGGCCGCCGCGCGCAGCGCCAGCCAGCACTCGCGCTGACAACAACGCGCAGCTTCCAGCGCGGCGATCCGCTGCATGACCCGCTGCACGACTGTCTGGACGATTTGACGCTCGGACGGCTTCAACGGATTGGCCTGCCGGATGATGCCGAAGCCGATTCCCACGCCGGCCGCCGCGCCGCAGACGCCGACAAAGCCGCACGATCCGCCGGCGATTTGAGCCCCCCGGCGAATGCCGGTGCGAATCAAGTCGTCGCCTAATTCCCCGCCCAGATTGCGATACGTGCTCAAGATCACGCCGGGCACCAGTGCATGGTGGCCGGGGCCGTGCACGGGCACGCTGGGGTGGTGGCGGATCTTGGCCATCAAGGCGATCAGGTCCGTCTCGTCCGTGGTCAGGCAAACCTGCTCGATCAGAGACAACTCGTCCTGCGTGTGGCAGGCGTCGCAGACGAAGTGCCCCTGCTCACAGACCGCATTGGCAGGGAGCGAGCGTCCGCAGAAACTGCACTGGATGGTTCGCTCGCCCTCCAAGTACTTCAGCGGTGCGCCGCAGACCATACAGTCGGTGGTGTGCCGTTGGGCAGCGGCCAGTCGCGCGAGCGTTGGCTTCGGCTCGGCTCGCGTGTCCGGCGGCACGGCACAGGATAGGCACGGCTCGACGGCGACGTTGATGACCTCGCCGTGGTCGTTGAACTCGAACAGATCGCCTCCGGAACGCGTCAGGCCGCCGGCGGCGATGCGGCAAGTCGCCCCGGCCGGCAGCAAGTGGCCGGAAGCGGTGAGCAGGGCAGCCTGCGGGCCGCGATACATGACCGTTTTCGTTGCCAGCGCGGCGGGCTTGGTCGCCTCGAAGGTCAGCGAGTAAAACGGGTGCCCGCGCACGACGCGATACGGGAACCGCTTGAGCGCATAGGCGGCGGCGAAACCGGCCTCGTCCAAGAGTCCGAACAGGTCGCGCTGCGTCAGCGCCCCGGCGATGCACTCGCCGCGCAGCGAATCGTCGTTGCGTATCTCCGCGTCCGGCTCCGTCTCGCAAACGACGTCCGAGATCACCAGCCTGGCTCCGGGCTTCAGCACGCGGAACATCTCGGCGAACACGCGCCGCTTGTTCGTGGCCAGGTTCAGCACGCAATTGGAGAGCACGAGATCCACGGAGTTGTCTTCCAGCGGCAACGCCTCCAGGTAGCCCTTGCGGAATTCGAGGTTGCGAAAGCCCAATCGCCGTTCCACCTGCTCGGCCCCGCGGCGCGCCAAGTCGAGCATGACGTCCAGCATGTCCACGCCGATCACCCGCCCGCCGGCACCGACCAGGCGCGCGGCGATGAAGCACTCGACGCCGGTCCCGCTGCCGAGATCCACCACGACGTCGCCGGGCTGTGGGGCGGCGTCGACCACCGGGCTGCCGCAGCCGTAGCTGCGAATTCGGGCTTCCTCCGGGACATGCCCGATCAATTCTTCGGGATAATAGACAGGATTGCGAATGTCCTCCCGCGGGTTGACCGCCGCGCCGGCGTAGAACTTGCCCACCGCCGTGTGGCCGTCGACCTGGGCCACGGACAGCAGGCAGTTGCTGTGAATCGTGGCGACCGGGCCGTGCGGGCCGCAGCTTTCCAGCACTTCCCCCATTTTCAGCCGCAGTCGGGGCGGGCCGTCGTTGGGCTGCCGCGAGGCCTCGCGAGCGATCAACCACAGCGCCGTCCGCTCGTGCAGCGACTCGTACGGATCGCAGCCGAGAAACTGGCCGGCGTGCGTGTAACAGTGATCCAGGTCTCCACCTCCCAGGATGAACCGCAGCGGCGAATGGAGACCCGCCGCGGTCACGCGGCGAATCCGCTCCAGCACCCGGCTGCCTTGCCACGCGCCGGCCAGGCCGCCGTCGATCTCGGTTGCCAACGCTTGCACGCCGACCAGCGCCGGCGAAGGATACAGCCGCCCGTCCGGCCCCACGGCCACGGAGTCCCAGCCGGCGCCCGTCCCGTCGTGGATCGTGCCGGCCGGCGCGAACACCTGCCCTTTCAAGGCGTCGATGTTGTCCAACCCCACGCCGGCCGCCTCGGCGCGCAACGCCGCCGGACGCAACTGGTCAAAGATCTCGTCGACCGCAGCCCAGCCCTCCTGGCCACCCCGGCCGCGGACGAAATACCACATCAAGTGGACATTCGCCGCGCCAACCTCCGCTGCCCAATCGACCAACCCCGGCAGATCGCCGACGTTGGTCTGCATCACGCACGTCGACAGCGTAAACGGCACGCCTGCGCCGCGAAGCCATTGCAGTTCTTTGCGCAAACGGTTGAAGGCTCCGGGACCACGGGCATGATCATGATGTTCCGCGAGGCCGTCAACGCTGATCTGAAGATGGACCCGGTCGCTCGGCCAACGCCGCAAGGTGTCGCCGTGCCGCTGCAAGAGCGTGCCATTGGTCAACACGACCACGCGGGCGCCGTCGTGGCGCAGCAGGCCGTCGATCAGCGCCTCGAACCGCGCGTGGACAAACGGTTCGCCGCCGGTCAGCGCGAACACGCGGCAGCCCAGCGACCAGGCCTGTCGGCCCAGTTCCAGAATCCGCTCGGCGGGCAGTTCCGCAGCATCGTCCGGCGCCGAGGCGAACAGGCAGTGCCGGCACGTCAGGTTGCAGCGGTTCGTGACGTGCAGCCACAGTTCGCTCAGCGCGTCGGCGGCCAGCACTTCCGCCCGCCCGCGGTATTCCCGGGGAGGATCGTCCGGCAGGCGGCTCAGGAAACGCTCGACTTGCAGCACGCCCCCGCCGGCAGCGCCAGCGCCCAACCGTTGCAGGACCGCGTCCCCTGCCGCGTTGGGGACGAACCAATCCGGTTTGTCCGGCCGGATATAAATCGGCGTCCCCTCGAATTCCATTCTCGTCCATGCCGATAGGTCAAATGCCATACGAGTCACCGGATTTCGCCCGTGCTGCGAGTCGGTTGCGACGGCCACCGCTCTTGCTCATATACGATATATGTCGCGGCCGAATCTTTCCAGAGACACGGATGGCAGGATCATGGGGGCAGGATCATTGTTCGGCGCAGGTCTCCCGACCTCGCCGAAACCGCCGACCGCAGGTCTCACCGATGGTTCTGGGAGACCTCCGGTCGGGGCCGTGCTGCGGTCGGGAGACCGCAGCACAACGGGTGTGCTGAAGTCGGAATCAGGCCGGCGGGCTGCTGCCACGGCGTTGCGCCGCCTCGTTGGATGTGAGCCCGCAGGGCGCTGGCAAGTTCACGGAAGACCTTCTTCTGCGTCGCGGCGAGGTTCTCTTTCTCCTGCGGGTCGTTCTTCAGGTTGTACAGTTCCAGCGGGCTGTAGGGATCGTTCTGCAACAGCTTCCACTCGCCGCGGATGATCGCCTCGTAGCTTTTGCCACCGTAGTCCAAGCCGCCTTCGCGGCGCACGAAGTATAGATCGCGCGGCGTGGCGAGCGTGCCGCCTGTCAGTACCGGCACGAGGCTCACCGCGTCGAGTTCCGCCGCAGGTTTCGCGCCGGCCAGTTCCAGAAACGTGGGGAACAGGTCGAAGTTCAACCCGGCGTAATCGCTCCGCGAACCGGGCGGAATGTGGCCCGGCCAGCGGACCATGAAGGGCACGCGCAGGCCGCCGTCGTAATGACTCTGCTTGCCGTCCCGCCACGGATCGTTGTTCTGGGCGTGGGGCAACGAGCCGCCGTTGTCGGCGCTGAATGCGACCAGCGTGTTCTGCTCCAAGCCCGCTTCCCGCAGTACGCCCAGCACGCGGCCGATGCCCTCGTCCAGGTGCTCAATCAGGGCCACGTTCTTCGCCCGCTTCTCGTCCATCTGCGGCGCCCGCTCGCGGACCTTCGCCAGCCACTCCCTCGGCGGCTCGATCGGAAAGTGCGGCGCGTTGTAGGCCAAGTACAGGAAGAACGGCTGGTCGGAGTGCTTCGCCCGCTCGCGCAGGTACTCCCCCGCCCACGCGGTGAACAAGTCGGTGGCATGGCCCTCCGCTGCGATCGTCTCCCCGTTGCGGCGCAGGTAGTTGTTCCCGTGCCGCAGGTGGGTCGTGTAGCTGTCCATCATGTCGCCGAGAAAGCCGTGGAAGAAATCGAAGCCCCGTTCGTTCGGCGTGTTGGGCGATTCGAGTCCCAGATGCCACTTGCCCACGATCGCCGTCTGGTAGCCGGCCTTCTTCAATTCGTCGGCCAGCGTCGGCACGCCGGGATCGAGGTAGCCCCAGGAGTTCTCCGGATGCGTGCGAATGACACCTGGCACACCGACCCGGTCCGGGTAGCGCCCGGTCAGCAGCGCGGCCCGCGACGGCGAGCAGACCGTGCAATTGGCCCGCATCATGGTGAACAGCATCCCCTCGGCCGCAATCCGATCGATGTTCGGCGTGCGCACGTCCGATTCGTGGTACGTCGAAACGTCGCCATAGCCATGATCGTCCGTGAAAATCAACAGGAAATTCGGCCTGTCCGCCGCGGCGGCGAAACCGTTGCTGAGAGCAAGCAGCATCGAAACAAATAGGAGGATCCTCATCACAGTCACCTTGTCGGGTCTGGGTTCTTTTGCGGCTTTGCTTTCTTGCTCTTCGCTTTGGGCGCTGCCTTGGCGGGCGGGGGCAAGCCGTCGTCGGGCTGGTTCCACAGACGCCAGGGGTCTTCCAAGCGGCGCATCTCGGCCAGCAGCAGGTCCTGCATCTCCTTCAGCTTGGCCGCATGCCCCGGATCGCCGGCCAGATTGACCTGGTGCTTGGCGGGCGAAACGCCGGTCAGCGCGGTCACCTTCGGATCCCGATGCTCGACGAGAAACTCCTCCGGGTTGTCGGCCAAATTGAACAGTTGCACGTGCTGCGACTGGCCGTCGTAAGCGTCGTATTCGAGCAGCTTCCAGTCGCCCTGCTTCACACACCGCATGCCGGGCTTGGAACCGCCGTTGTACACGCCGTACATCACGTCGCGGATCGTTTGCCGTTTGCCCTCCAGCACGGGCTTAAAACTGAGGCCGTCGTTGGTTTCCGGCGGCTGAATCCCGGCCAGGTCGCAGAGCGTGGCGAGCACGTCCAGCAAGTAGATGTTGCCCTCGGCGCGCGAGCCGGGCCGGATGCCGGGGCCCTTGACCAGGAACGGGACGCGCCACGTGTGCTGGTACAGATTCTGCTTGCCCTGCAGCCCGTGCCGGCCGATGGCCATGCCGTGGTCGGCGGTGTAGAGGATATAGGTGTTGTCCAACTCGCCCATCGCCTGCAGGCGCTGGAGCACGCGGCCGATCTGGATGTCGATGTTTTCGGCACACGCGAACTCGCGGCCCAACTCGTTGCGGATCGTCACCTCGTCGCGCCGATCCCACACACCGCTCACCGCCACTTCGTCGCGCACGTCGTCGTGACCGTGCCGGAAGGGATGCGCGGGCAGGTAGTTCGACGGCAGCGGGGGCTGTTTGGGATGGGCCGGCGGCAGCGTTGAGCGGTCCGCGTGGTTGACCGCGCCGTAGTTGGCCAACAATTCGGGCTTGCCGTCACGCGTGTCGTGCGGATGGGAAAAACCGTAATAGATCAGGAAAGGGCGGGTGTCCTTCGTGGCCTCGCGTTCGCGAAGGTAGTTCAGCACTTGTTCGGCATGCCACGCGCTGCCGGACTCGTCATCGCCGCCCCGCTTCGTGGCGTCGTGGCGCACCTGGAACAGCTTGTTTGCCGCCTCGTAGCTGTTGCCGACCTTGCAGGTCCGCATCGTGGCGTACCCAGCCCGGTTGAAGACGGCGGGTAGCGTGTTCTGCTCTAGGTCCGGGGGACATTTGCCCTGCTGCAGCGCGCCGGGCGCGTTCGGCAGTCGCCATACCGTACGGCCGCTCATGATCATGTGCCGCGAGGGCGAGCAGACGGCGCCGGAGAAGGACCCCATGTGATAGGCGCCGTCCAAGACCATCCCCTCCGCCGCCAACCGGTCCAGATTCGGCGTCTGCAGCGGCGACTTCGGATCGTACACCTTCAGGTCGAAGGGCGCCTGGTCGTCCACGAGGATGAACAAGATGTTAGGACGGCGCGCCTCGCCGGCCTGTGAGAGACCGCAAAAGACAGAAACAAACGCACAGAAAGCAATCACGGTGGCGATCGCGCTACGGATCCAGGTCGTTGTCGGCATGGCAGGATTCTCCGAGATCAAAAAGTGAATTTCGCACCAGTATACTGTTACCGCACCCCGGATGCGCCTATCGTAGGCCGCTCAGTCCGCGAGCGGATTTCGGCTCGCGGAGCGAGCCGTCTACGGTGGCGTAGTACGCCCCGAGTTCGTCGCCGTTCGCGGTGATCAAGACGGGGGCGAGTTGGTGCGATCCGGCGGTCAACGTCGCCGTAAAGGTGATCTGCACGTCGCCGGCGGAGACCGGTTTGCTCTCCAATTCCCGGCCGTCCACCCGCAGCGCGGCGCGGACCACGCCGATGGCGACGCCCTCGTGGGCGCGGAAGGCCCGGTCCGCGCCGGGCACATCCGGTTCCGCCGGCAGACCCGCGGTGATCGGCCGGTCGGCCTCGACCGGCCAACGGCGCACGCTGATTTCGTAGCGGCCTGCGCGGAGCACCTTCACCGCCCAATGGCCTTGATGCACCGACTTGCCTGCGGCGGGCTGCGTCGGGGTCTTTCCCTTGGCCTTCGCTTTGGGCGATTTCGCCATCATGCCGGGCAAACCGTACGCGCGCCGGATGTGCTGTTGGTTCCAGGGCGGCAGCGCTTCCTGAATCCAGTCGTGACCGGTCAGGCTGACGACCGGATGATCGGGATGTCCCAGGTAAATCTCGGTGGTTTGGGCAAACGTCGGTTCGAATTCCGCCCACCAGGCGTCGTAGAACGCGCGCATCTTGGCGACCTGCTCGGGGTGCTCGTCCGCCACATCGTGCTGCTGGCCGGGGTCCGTCTTGATCGCGTACAATTCTCTGCCGTTGACGAGCCGCCACTGCTGAGACATGACCGCCGTCTGCTTCCACTTGATCGGATCGCGGACGCGCTGGGAATCGGTCACCAGGAACCGGTCGGGCCAGCCGGCGCCGGAGCCAGGTTCGAGCAACCGGCGGATCGAGACGCCGTCGAACTTGAGTCCGTCGGGAGCCTTGGCTCCGGTGATGTCCAACAGCGTGGGCACGAGGTCCACGGCGTGGCACAGGGTATCGTTGACCTGCTTGCGGTCCCAACCCGCCTCCGGCCAGTGGCAGAAGAACGGCACTCGATGGCCGCCGTCGTACTCGCTGCCCTTCGCGCCGCGCATCCCCGCATTGAAGATCCGCGCCCCGGTGGCCGTGCCGTTGTCGGTCGTAAAGATGAACACCGTGTTCCCGGCGATGCCCAATTCTCGCAGCAAGGCGCGGGTCTTGCCCACGTTGTCGTCGATGTTGGTGATCATGCCGTAGAATGCGGCGATCGCCTTGTCCTGCCCGGCGTACAGGTCGAGATACTCCTGCGGCGCGTGCAGCGGTCCGTGCGGAGCGTTGGGCGCGATGTAAGCCAAGAACGGCTGCCGCCGCTGGGCACACTCGCGGATGAACCGCCGCGCCTGCTCGAAGAACACGTCCGTGCAGAAACCGCGGGCGGGGACGACTTGGCTGTTGTGGAAGTAATGGCCGTCGAAATAGGCGTTGTTCCACAGGTCCGGCGTCTGCCCCACGCCGCCCCCGCCGTGCCGGTAAACCTCCGTGAAGCCGCGATCCTCGGCTCGGTACGGAAAATTGTCGCCCAGGTGCCACTTGCCGAACATCCCGGTCGCGTAGCCGTGGTCCTTCAGGAGTTGCCCCAGGGTGATTTCGTTCTCGCGCAGCATCGAGCGTCCGTTGACGGTGTGCCAGACGCCGGTCCGGTCAGTCCAATGCCCGGTGAGCAGCGCCGCCCGCGTGGGCGAACAGGTCGGGGCGACGTGATAGTCGGTCAGTTGCGACGACTCGGCCGCCAACGTGTCCAGGTTCGGCGTCCGAATGATCGGATTGCCCGTGCATCCCAAATCGCCGTAGCCCTGGTCGTCGGTCATCACCAAGACGATGTTGGGCTTCGCCTCAGCCGCCTGGACGACAACATTCAAGACGAGCAGAACGAGAGATGTCAAAACGGGTGTCTTCATGGGTCTTTTCCGCCTAGGGCAGACTCAAAAGGTACTTCGGAATGCGATCCGCGGGTTCGCCGAACTTCAGGTCGCGCACCAGGTCCTGGGCGCGAGCCAACGTGACGTGACCGGCCTCGCGTAGGAAGTCCAGCGAATTCTGTGCGGCGAGCGCTTCGTGGAGGTTGCCGCTGGTAAGCACCTCCCCCAGCGTCTTGATGGCCGCTTCCTGCTCGCCGACGTGCGCGACGGCTTCCGCGGCAACGACGCGGACGTCGACCCAGTCGTCGGTCAGTCGCTCCAGGAGTTTCGCTTTTGCCGGCGCGGCTTTGTCCCGGAGGATCAGGCAGCCGGTCGCGGCCCAGTAGCGGACGACCGGATGCGGGTCGTCCAGGGCGGCGATCAGCGCCGGCAGGTTTGCGGGTTTGCCGTCACTGGCCATGTCAGCCAGATCGAGGATCCGCTCTATCGGATACGCGTCGCTGTGGGCATAGTCGTAGATCGTCTTGTCGCCAGCCAGGTTGGGGATCATTCCTTCCGGGATGAAACCGGTATCGCGCGCCGCCAGGATTTCGGCGCGGAGCGCGGCGCGCAGGCGGGCGACGTCCGCAGCGTGCTGGGGCTGAGCGATCAGGTTTCGCAACTCGAACGGATCGCCGGCGATCTGGTAGAACTCTTCCGCCAGCTTCGGCTTCCAATACGCGGCCTGGGCTTCGTTGCAACGGCCAGCCAGGAACTCCGCATGCCACGACCGCATGCTGGGCAGCACCTGGAACGGATACGAGTAATGCTGGCCCCAGGGACGATGCGGCGAGTAGTTGCGCACGTAGCGGAACCGCCCGTCGCGGACGGCTCGCACCGTGTCGTAACGCTCGTCCATGCGTCCGCGGAACAGGAACACGTGTTCGCGCGGCGCAGCTTTCTGCTCGCCCAAGAACGCGCGGCCCTCGTAGTGACGGGGTCGGGGCACGCCGCACAGGCTGAAGACCGTGACGGGCAGATCCACGAAGCTGACCAGGTCGTCCACCCACGCGCCCGGCTTGGCCGGAGCCAAGTGAGCCCATTTCTGAGGAAAGCGGACGATCAACGGCACACGCGTGCCGGAATCGTGCAGGTTCCGTTTGCCGCGCGGCAGCGCGCCGCCGTGGTCGGCGTAGTAGAAGACGATGGTGTCATCCGCCAGCCCTGCCTGTTCCAACTCCTCGAGACACTTGCCCACCTGCTCGTCCAACAGCGTCATCTGGTCGTAGTAATTGGCCCAGTCGCGGCGGATGTCCGGCGTGTCGGGATGATAGGGCGGCAGCGAGATCTTTTCAGGCGGCACGCGAAAGGTGGTTTTGCCCGGCTTGGGCGCGACCTGGCTTTCGTGACTAGCGGTGAAGTTGAACACGGCGAAGAACGGCTGGCCCGGCGAACGGTTCTTGTAGTGCGCCCGGTTGCTGCTCTCGTCCCACGGCTTGCCCGCGTTGGCGATGTTGTAGTCGGTCTTGGAGTTGTTCGTGCAGTAGTAACCCGCGGCGCGGAGGTATTCGGGGTAGAGCTTGAAAGTGTCCGGGATCGCTACGCGGCTGCGATGGTTGTGGGCGCCCAGGGACGAGGCAACCATGCCGGTGATCAGGGTGGTCCGGGCGCTAGAACAGACCGGCGCATTGGCAAACGCATTCCGATACCGAAGGCCCTCCGCAGCCAACCGGTCGAGGTTCGGCGTCTGAGCCAGCGGATCGCCGTAACAACCCAGGTAAGGACTGTTGTCCTCGCTGGTAATCCAAAGCACATTCGGCCGCTGTGCGGCGAAGGCAGAATGACCCCATAACGACAGAATCGCAAGACAAGCAAAGATTCGGCATTTCATGTTTGGCCTCGCCCCGTGTTTCTAACAGGATACGTTCTTGGCAGAATGATGGGGGCAGAATGATGGGGGCAGAATGATGAAAGCGGATTGGCTCTCTCGTTTTTCATCATTCTGCCCCCATTATTCTGCCAATCCTCTTTCGAAAAGGAAACCTGGTCATGCCGATCGAAGTGAACTCGCCGATTCGGGTCTTTTTGCACGACGAGTTCCATGCCTTGGCCCATCGGATCCTCGGGATCGTCTTCGGCGTCCATAACGAATTCGGCCGATTGTTGGACGAAGAGATCTACAAACAGGCGATCCGCCGCCGATGCGAGACGGCGGGGATCGCCCCGGCTCTCCGCGAAGTCGAGATCCGCGTCCATCACGGCAGCTTCCTCAGATCTTACTTCATGGACCTGTTGTTCGCATCGGGGGTGATATTGGAAACCAAGGCCGTTGACGTGCTGACCGACGCGCACCAGTCCCAGACGCTGAACTACCTGCTGCTGGCCGGGATGCGGCACGGACTGCTGCTCAACTTGCGATCGGCCCAAGTCACGTGGCGGTATGTCTCGACCACGCTCGATGCGGCCGAACGCCGGCGTTTCACCGTTCAGGACTCGCAATGGATCGCGATCAATGAGGCGAGCCGCGATCTGCGGGCGATTTTCATCGAGTTGCTCGACGACTGGGGCGCCTTCCTGGAAACGCCGTTGTATCGAGCTGCCGTCATGCATTTCTTCGGTGGACCAGCGGTCACCTTGCGACGGATCGGAATCTACGACGACGACACGCTGCTGGGGACGCACGAAGTGTGCCTGATCGGCGACGACACCGCATTCGCGCTGAGCGCCTTGAAGTCCGGGAAAAAGGAAATGCAGGACCATCTGCAAAGGTTCCTGACCCACACCCAGTTGAACGCAGTTCAGTGGATCAACATGGACAACCACGACATCGAATTCCAGACGCTGGTCAGAAGAGGCTCGAAGAGAACTGGCAGAATGATGGGGGCAGAATGATGAAGACCGAGATAACCTGTGGCTGTTTTCATCATTCTGCCACTCCCGCCCGAATGATCACTTCTGCCTTTTCGCAGCGCGGCCGTTGGGTTTGTCTGGGTCGTAGTCCCGGTTGGGCGTGGAGAACTTGGCGCCCACCTGCTTTTGCCAGGCGTGCAACTCGTCGCGCAAAGCGGCAACGCGGGCCTTTTGCGTCCGGGCCAGATCGGTTTGTTCCCCGATGTCCTCGGCCAGGTTGAACAGCTCGATGCGCTCGTCCTCGTACCATTCGATCAGCTTCCAGTCGCCGCGCCGAATCGCCGCGCTCGGCGCGCCGCCTTGGTTGCCGTAGTGCGGGTAATGCCAGAACAAGGCCCGCTCCGGCAGCGTGCCGCCCTGGAAGACCGGCATGAGGGTTACGCCGTCGAGCACCTGTCCGGGCTGCGGTTTCGCGCCGGCGACTTCCAGCAGGGTGGGGAAGAAGTCGGGACTGCTCACAGGCGTGTTCACGACGCTGCCGGCCTTGACCACCCCTGGCCAGCGCACCAGCAGCGGCTCGCGGATGCCGCCTTCGTAGGTCCAGCCCTTGCCGGCGCGCAGCGGCAGGTTCGACGTGGGCCAACCTTCGCTGGTCGAAAGCCCGCCGTTGTCGCTGGTGAAGATCACCAACGTGTTCTCGCGCAGGCCGAGTTCGTCCAGCTTGGCGAGCACCCGGCCCACGGCCTGATCCATTGCCTCGATCATGCCCGCATACACGGGGTGCTCCTGGACCAGTCGCACGTCGCGCGGCTCCTCGCGGCCCCATTTCGCTTCCAGTCCGAGCCGCCGGCGTTTCTCCTCGTATTTCCGCTGCAAGTCCTCGCGCGCCATCAGCGGAGTGTGTACGGAGTAGAAGGCCAGATAGGCAAAGAACGGCCCGTCCTGGCTGGCCTCGATGAACTTCGCCGTCTCGGCTGCCAGCCGGTCCGGCAGGTGCTCGCCGGGCGGACCGTCCGGCAACCGCGGATTGCCGTAGGGCGAAAAGTACTTCTTCCCGCCGTAGGGCCCGCCGCGGTCGATGCCGCCCAGGTTGATGTCGAAACCCTGGTTCTCCGGCCACCAGCCTTCCGGCCCCAGATGCCACTTGCCGGCAAAGAACGTGGCATAGCCCGCGGACTTCATCGCCTTGGCCAGCGTGGGCGCGTCCAGCGCGAGCCGATCGGTGTAGGGGGCGGGCAGCGACTTCGTGTTGCGCTTCCACTGTTCCGGCTTCATGGCTGCGCCGATGTAGTCGGTGATCCCCGTGCGCTGCGGCCACTGCCCCGTCATGATGCTGGCCCGCGTGGGCGAGCAGACGGGACACGCCGCGTAGGCATCGGTGAAGCGAGCCCCGTCCCGTGCCAGGCGGTCCAGGTGCGGCGTTTCATAAAACGTGCTGCCGTAGCAGCCCAAATCGCGCTGGCCCAGGTCGTCGGCCAGGAAGAAGACCACATTCGGCTTGGCCGGACGCGCGGTATCCGCCGCCCCGGCGTGAATGTTGACAAGGCACAGCGAAGCGACAGACAGGATCAGGTGTTTCATCGCTCGTTCTCCTTTCCTCTTTACCTTGTCGTATCAAGGCAACGGCGTGTTGGGTGCCACCGCGTCCTTGGGATAGGGGTTGTTCGGTCCGAAGACCAACATCTGCTCGCGGGTCTCCACCGTCACGAACGTTTCGTTGATCACGCCGTCGCGGCCCCAGGGACGTTCGCCGTCCAGTTCCAGATGGCGAATGAAGAACGGGTAGGCGGCCATCCGTTTCGACGGTCCGTAGTCGTGCCCTTCGCGCGGGAAGTGCGCGTTCTGGACCTTGTCCTCCGCCCCGTACAGGCTGTACACGTGGCGGATGTACGGGAATTCGGTTTGGGGCATGAACTTGGTCCAATCCGCGCCGTTGGACAGGAGCAACTGGGGCCGCGGGGCCGTCAGCGCCGCGATCTCGGCGTTGTTGGTCTTGTGGTTCGGTCCCCAGTGGATCGGCATGCCGCTCTCGCACGCGCAGCCGCCGAAAAAGTGGGCCGAGACCTGGCAGCTGGGCACCGAGACCGCCACCCGTTCGTCGATCGCAGAAAGATAGAACGTCTGCGACGCGCCGCCCGAATTCCCCGTCATTCCAATCCGTTTGGGATCGACGCCGTCCAGCGAGAGGACGAAGTCCAAGGCCCGCATGCTGTTCCACGTGATCAGCCGCAGCACCTCCGGAACCTTGCTGTGAGACCAACCGGCCTCTTGGGAATCGCCGTAGCCCACCATGTCATAATGAAACACGACGGCCCCCATCCGAGCCAGGACGGCGCAGCGGATCTGCCGGCCGGCGATGAACCGCCCGCCGTGGCCGTGGGCAGACAAGACGCCCGCGTAGGGCGGCTTCATGTCCAAGGGACGATACAGCGTGCCGGTCACATAGAAACCAGGCCAGCTCTGAATGGCAACGCTCTCGGCGGAGTACCCGTCGTAAACTCGCTGGTTGGAGAACTGCGGCTTCAGCGGCGTCTTCTCCGGCAGCGGCGACAGCCGCGCTCCTTCCAGGATCCCCTGGCGAACGCGTGCCTTGCGCTGCTCCCAGCCGGCGAGATCCGAGTACGACGCCTTGAACTCGTCGAGTTCCCGTTTGGCCTCTTCGGGCGTCTGCGCGTTGCCGCTGCGCAACCGGGGGCCTTCTCCGGCGTTGGCCCGGCGAGCCAAGCCGCCGAGGACCGTGCCGGCAAGACACAGGCCGCCCACCCCCTGAAGAAACGCCCGCCGCGTGCCCCCTCGCACGTCCTCAACAGCGGCAACGGGGGCCGTTCGGCGCGGCGGCTTCTGGTGATCGTCGTGGTTCATCACAGGTGCTCCTTCCATTTGAGAGTCCAATCAAAAAGCCAAGTAATTCGGGTATCGCCATCGGAAACCCGGCTGGCGGACGTAGGGCTTGGGGATCGCGTCGTGTTCAGCGGTGAGTTCCGCCAGCGCCGGATCGTCGGCGCGGTTCTGCCATTCATCCGCGTCGGCTTGCAGGTCGTACAGCTCCAGCGGCGGCGCATCGTGCCATATCTCAATGCCTCCTCGATACATCCCCGCCCCCGCCGGAACCTGACACCCTGATCTTCCACATAGTCCTTCACCTCATCTCTAACTCCATCTTGGAGACGAAGCGAGCCTAACGCCTGGCAGCGCAAGCGTCAACCCGTGCAATCGCCCCCGGCCGTCCGTAGCATGGCTCTCCGAGCCGTGCAGCCCCGGCCGCATGCTGCACGGCTCGGAGAGCCATGCTACCGCCGACCGAACGTCGAGTCGCCGCGGCAGGTCGGTGCGGCCCAGCAGGGCGTTGGCCAGGGCGTCCGCTTCGTGCTGGATCACGGCCCGCTGGGCGATCTTGCGGTACTTGCGCGGTTTTCTGAGCTTCTCTGGCGGCCCGGAGACTGGTCCCGAAGGTGTTGACGATCAACTGCATCGGTTGTACACGCGAGTCACGCGGACCCCGATGCCTGACCGCCGTCAATCTCCAACGCGGCCAGTCGCTCGCCCAATTGAGCCTGGGCCGCGCGGGCCTGGTCGAACAGCGGCAGCAGTTGGCGATAAACCGCGACGCGGGCCGGGGCGGGCCGCGCGGTGGATTCCAGCCGGTGGACCTGGTCGATGCGGCTGAAGTCCGGCCACAGTCCGCAGGCCACCGCGGCCACGGCGGCGGCGCCCAGGGAGCCCGCATCTTGACCGACGTTGGTCTTGAGAACCGCGATCTCCAGCGCATCGGCCAGGATCTGACGCCACAGCCGGCTGCGGCTGCCGCCCCCCACGACGACCATCTCCTGGCCGACCGCGCCCAACTGCCGCAGGGCGTCGAGCATCAGCCGGGCGTTGAGGGCGATTCCCTCCAGGGCCGCGCGGATCAAGTCGCCCTGCGTGTGGCCGAGGTCCAAGCCGAGAAACGCGCCGCGGATGTGCGGGCTGGGCTCCAGCGACGAACCGCCGGCCAAGCTCGGATTGAACAACAGCTTCCTCGCCCCCGGCGGCGACCGCTCGGCCAAGTCCGTCATCGCGTCGTAGGGGTCGCGGCCATCGAAGCGGGCCTTGACCGTCAGGTTCACGCACAGTTGATCGCGCACCCAGCGGAGCGACGTGCCGGCCGAGAACATGCCGATCGCCGAGGTGAACATGCCGGGAATCACGTGCGTGAACACGTAGGGCCTGGTGGCGCCGTCCAGCAGCGGCCGGGCGGAGGAGACCGCGATCCACATCGACGAGCCGAGCGAGGCGTAGATCCGCCCCTCGGCGATGTTCTTGGCCCCCAGCGCCATGCACGAGTTGTCCACGCCGCCACAGGCCACCGGGATGCCCGGCGGCAGGCCCAACGCCTCGGCCGCCTGCGAGGTCAGCCCACCCAGGATTTCCGTCGCAGGCACGATCTCCGGCAGCAGCCCGCGAGGCAAATCCGCGGCCGCCAACAACTCATCGGCATAGTCCCAGCCCAACAGATCGTACACGCCGCTGCCGGAGGCGTACGAGTAATCGGTCGCCATGCGTCCGGTCAGCCGGTAGTTGACATAGTCCTTGGTGCCGAGCACCTTGTGGATTCTTCCGAACATCTCCGGTTCGTGGTCGCGGTACCAGAGGATCTTGAAGACCGTGTAGTGCGGCGCGGGAAACCCGTTGCCGGTCAAGCGGTACCAGCCGGCCGGATCGACGCGCTCGAAGAACCGGGCCGCCTGCTCCGCCGGCCGCTTGTCCGACCAGATGGGCGTCGCCTCTCGCAGCAACTGCCCCGACGCGTCCACGGGCACGCAGCCCAGGCTGTGCCCAGAAATGGCGATGCAGCGGATGCTGCTCGCATCGGCGGCGGCGTTGGCCAGCAGCTGGCGAGTGCTCTGAACGACCGACTGCCACCAGGCCTCGGGCCGCTGTTCGTGCCAGCCCGCCTGCGGGTACTGCGTGTCGTAAGGGACAAAGGTCGACGCCACCAGCCGACCCTCCGCGTCGTACAGCGACGCCTTGTTGCCGCCGGTTCCGAGGTCGTAAGCGAGAAGCGTGTCAGGCATGATGGGGTCCTGGGGTCAGATGGCTTGGATTAGATTTGTTTCGACTGGAAAAACATGGATGATGCTGCGCAAGATACCATCGTCGTCCGGATGTGCAAGTCCGGTGAGTTCAACTGCAGGCCCGAGTCTTGGAGTGCTTCGGTCGTTGCGTCGCGATCCAGCCAAAGCGGCGACACGCCGCCGCACTCCAAAAATGCGTGCCGTCGCGGTTGACCGCGGAAACCGTTATAATCATGGTCAAGGACCCTGGATTCAGGACCGCGATTCAGAACGCCTCGCCAGCAGGTATCGCATGGCTTCGGACGAATCATCCTGCCGTCGCGTCAGCCCACTGCCGCCGCCGTGGCGGTCTCTGTTTTGGGACTGCGATTTCGCTCAGCTCGATTGGCAGCAACACCGCGATTTCATCATTCGCCGCGTGCTGGCCGAGGGATCCTGGGACGCTGTTTGCTGGCTGCGCAACGAACTAGGCGACCCCTCGTTGCGCGATTGGATCGAACGGCACCAAGGCCGTTCGCTCAGTCCCCAGCAGCTGAGATTCTGGGAGTTGATCCTGGACCTGCCGAAGGAGTCGGTCGATACGTGGCTCCGGTCCGAAGAGCGGAAGATCTGGGAGGGAAGGATACACCGATGAACTTGCACGCCGAAGTGCTTCCGCCGGAACAACAGGCTGCTTTGCGGCAATTGGGGCCGGCCGCAACGGATTTGGGATTCTACTTGGGAGGTGGGACGGCCATCGCGATTCATCTCGGACATCGGCAATCCGACGACTTCGACTGGTTCACCGCACAACCACTCGATGATCCATTGGGATTGTCGAGGGAACTGCAAAGCCGCGGGGTCGACCTGAAAGTCGGTTCCGTTCAGCGAAAAACACTGCATGCGAGCGTAGCCGGAGTCCGAGTCAGTTTCCTCGAGTTCCGTTACCCCCTGCTGCAACCGCCGGTCGTCTGGCCGGAATTCGGTTGTCAACTGGCCTCACTCGAAGACCTGGCCGCGATGAAGCTCCTCGCTGTCTCCCAGCGGGGCACAAAAAAGGACTTTCTCGATGTTTACGCCCTGGGCACACACGGACTCTCGATTCCCGAAATGCTGACCCTGTATCGCCAGAAATTCTCGGTCGAGGATGTCGGACGCGTCACGTACAGTCTCTGCTATTTCGACGACGCCGACGCCGATCCGATGCCCTTGATGTTGACAAACGAAACTTGGCCGCGAGCCAAGGCCGCCATCCGGGACTGGGTGAAAGCCATGACGGACGGAGCGGGAACACGTGGCGGAGATACCTAGTGCCGCTTCCGGTTGGCTACTTCCGCGATTTGGGAGGGCGACAGGTAGGCCGGAACAAGTCCGCGCAGTTCCGGCAGGAATTCCTTCGGTTTTCGGACGGTTGGCCGTGCCGGAACTGCGCGGACTTGTTCCGGCCTACCTTCTGTCGCCCCAAGACCAGCCCGGCTTTTCGGAAAAGCCGGGCTTCTTCGGCCGAATTCACGGCACGCGCATTCGTTGCGTCGTGCGGATTCGCACCGGGCCGATCAGGCCGGCGGGGATCAGCTGGTCGCCCAGGCGGTTGCTGATGTCGGCAGCCAGAAACGGCTTGAACTGCAGCGAGCCGCCCGCGGGAAAACCGTTCGGGTGCTTCTTGTCGCCGACCAGGCGATTCAGCCAGGCGTTGGTCACACGGATCTCCAACGCGTTGGTGCCGCTGTGCGCCGCGCCGGTGATGTCCACGACAAACGACGGCTTCCAGAGTACGCCCAGATTGTGGCCGTTGACCAGGACTTCGGCCAGCGATTCCACCTGGCCCAGGTCTAACAGCACGCGGCGGCCGTCGCCGATGCGTTCCGCCGGCAACTCGAACGTGCGGCGGTAGGTCGCCGTGCCGGAAAAGCAGCGAAGGGCCTCGTTCGAATGCTCCGTCCAGGACATCAACCGCTCGAACGTCGTGCGCTCCGGCACGTCCATCTTGGGCGGGAAGCAGACTTCCCACGGGCCGCCGATGTCCAACGGAGCGGGAAGTGCCGATACGTCGAACGAACGTACTTGGCTGTCCGCCAACTTCACCTTGTAGGAGCCGCCGACAGAGACCTCGGCTTCAAGGCTTCCGTCTGCGCCGCGCGTGAGAGCGACCAACGGTCCTTGCCCGCCCGTGGTCTGGGGCGGCGGCGATTTGGCGAGTTCCCCAATCTCGGCTGCCGTCAACGGGCGGGCCAATTGCTGGATCTCGCCCAGTTCGCCTTTGAACGGCCCGCCGGGACCGCCCTGTCCCGCGCCAGGGCTGGGATGCACCGTGTACCGGCTTTGCAGACCCTGGCGCACCAGTTTGCCGTTCAGGTACAGGCTGGGCCGGCCACCCTGATAGACCACGGCCACGTGCGTCCAGTCGGCCAGGGACGCCGCGTGTACGAGCAACGGGGCGAAGTAGCTGGACGAGTGCTCGTAGACCGCCACGCCGTTGCGGCCCACCGACAATCCTGCGCCGGCATGGCTGTCGTCGCCGAACAGCGACGCTCCGTGCGCGGGAAAGATGACGTCGTTGCGGGCCGCCTGGAGGAAGACGCCCGTGTCGGCTTCCTTGGGCAAAGCGATGTCTGCGTTCGGCTTCATCCAGCCGGCGAGCGTGAAGGTGCTAACGCTGTCCTTCGCGGTGGCTTCCGTTGCCGGTTCCTCCGCTTTGGCCGCCGTGGTCAACACCACTTGGCCGTCGTGCGTTACCTCCGTCACCGCTGGCGTCGAACCGACGGCTGTCCGGAAAACGACGAACACCGAGCCTCGGGGCTCCAATTCGATCGGCACGCGCACGCCTCCCTCCGTGGCCTCGAAAGCCGCCACGGGCACGATTTGCCCGCGGTCGGCGTGCCACAACTCCGGGGCTCTGCCGGCAACGCGAAACACGGGACAGAGCGACGCCGAGTGCTCGCTCTGGCTGGACAGGAAATAGATCTCCGCGCCGGGCGACGAGCGGTGAGTCCACAACAGTTTCTTCGGGTTCACGCCCGCGACATCGGGCGGCGTCCGTAACTCGGCCAGCACCGCGGGCAGATCCAGGCCGCGGAACACGCGTCCCTGGCCGAAACGCACCTGTTTCACAGCCTGCCCGTCGCAGTTGGCCCAGATTTCGGCGGCCAGTTTGCGCACTTGTTCGTCGCACGCCGGGTAGTTCTGCAAACTCGGCGAGCGGGACGGCGGGGGACCGAGCACGGCGCCGCCCGCGGCGATCAGGTCGCGCAGCTTCTGCAGCAGTTCCGGACGCATGGTGTCGAGTTCAGGCAGCACCAGCAAGCGATAGCTCTTGCCGTCGGGCAGCACGAAACGGCCGTCTTCCACGCGAAGCCGTTGCTCGATCACCTCCGCGTTGATGTAGTCGAAGTCGTACCCGGCCGGCAACTCCGGCTGGCGGACGCCGGTCATCTTCGGGGTGTCCTCGCCGATGAAGTAGGCCACGTCGGCCACGTGGCGGCCTTGCTGCAACAGGAAATGCGAACGGCGGAGGTAGTCCATCCAGGAGCGGCTGGCCTCGAACCAGGTATTGTGCCGGTTGAACTCCGTGCCGAACCAGGCGTTCACGCCCGGCCGTCGCTCGTCCGACGGCTGATGGATGTAAACGTGCAGGACGAAGTGGTTGACGCCCTCGGTCACGGCCCAATCGCCGCGCCGCTTGAGCGACCACGGAGTGCCGGAAAAGAACGGACCGCCCGTGAACGCTTCGGCCGACGTGATGGGCATGCCGTAGATGTGCGACGCGGACGAAGCCGCCCGCAGTTCGATGCTGCCCAATTCGCCGGTCGCCCAGAACTCGCCGCTGATATGATCCGCCTGGCCGCCGTACTGCAGAAACTCCGCAGGAAAACCCCAGTGGCCGTAGTTCTCCAGCCACAGCTTCAACCCGTGTTGCCGGCAGACGTCCCGCAGACCGCCCACGTAGTCCATCGCCACGCGGTCGGCCACCAGCCGCCGCAAGTCCCACAGGAAGCGGTTGGACTGGTCGGCGCTGCCCACGATGCGGCCGGTCAACACGGGCAGCCAGCGGCGGGCGTCGTAGCCGTAACGCTCGCGGAACAGGTCGCCAAAACCGTCCGTCCAGTTCTGCGAACCCATTTCGTAGCTGTCCGCCACGACATGCTTCAGCGCCTGCCGCTCGGAGGCCGGCATGCGCTTCAGCAGCTGTCCGATGTAGGCGTCGAAGTGCGCCGCGGCGGCTTGCCGGTTCATCTTGTCCACTTCCAGTCCCTGGCCTTCGGGCGAAGCCGGCGAGTTTTTGGTGCCGGTCGGCGTCATGCCGGTGCGGACAATGACCCACTCGCCTGCCGGCACCTCCCAACGCAGCGTGCCGTCGGCCGCCAGCCGGTCGCTGAGGTCGACGACCGCATCCGGCGCAACGCTCAATGGTTCCGCGTCGGGTTCGTCCTGCGGCGGCCAGAGATACGTGTCCCACATGGGCAGCGGCGTGGGGTGCATCTTGCCGAGTTGCTTTTCAATAAACCGCTCCAGCCTGGCCGCCGCCGACAATTCGACTTCCGCCAACCCGCCCCGGCCGCGGAAGTTGGTCAGCAGCAGCCGGAATCGTTTCGAGCTGACGGGCGGGAAAGAAACGGCGACCGGCCCGTGCGGCATCGGCCCCACGTTGACATTGATGTTCGACCGGTCCAGCGCGAACGAGCGGACCTCGCGAAACTCGCCCGCTTCGTCCGCCGCCTGCAATTCGCACTGGGCGGAAAAGGCGACCGCCGCCGGGTGCAGCACGAGGCTGCGAGCCGTGAAGGGCTGGCCCAATTCCATGTCGATCGCGAGCGCACCGCGGCCTTGGCCGGCCCCCGGCGGGAACGTGCACGCGGTGTTCAAGTCGCCGTCGCACATCTGCCCCGCGTTCTCAGCCGCCGGAGTGCAGGCCACGCGCGGCGCGTGAGACGCCACGGTGTCCGCATCGCCGCGCGGTGCGGGAAAGGCCAGCACGGCGATGTCCTGGAACGGCTCCTTGGGCGCGGCCAATCGGCCCTCGAATCGCGCCGGTCCAGTCACGCGTTGTTCCGTCGTGACCATGTACCGCATGGCCTGTTCCGGCTTGATCCACGGCCCGCCGGACTGGCTCCAGCCGGGACAATTGAACATGCCGATATTCACCCCGACGCGGCCGCCTTCGCGGATGGCGTGCTGGACCAGTTCCCACCACGGCTCGGTCAACGCCTTGACGCCGCCCCGCTGGACGTCCTCCAGGTAGATATTGCCGATCAGCGCCTCGCCGATCCCGACGCGGGCCATCGCCTCCAGATCGCGCGTGATGCCTTCCCGCGAGATGTTGTCGGTGATCCAGTACCAGTAGACCCACGGCTTGGTCCCGTCCGGCGGCTGGAGAAAACCCTGGACCAGCGGCGATGCCGTCTCGGCTGCCGGTTCCGAGCCCAGCCCGCTCATCGCCGACAGCAGGATTCCTGCCAGCACCACGGAAGCAACGGCAACGAAGGGACGACGGTGTTGCACTGCCATGACATTCCCTTTGCGAAAAGGCTGTGTGTTTCGGTTCCTCATACTTCGATACCGCCCTGCGCGGCGCACTCGTCCAGGATCTTGACGGCCGCGGCCAGGCCGACGGTAATCGGTGATCGGTGATCGGTAATCGGTAATCGGTAATCGGTAATCGGTGATCGGTGATCGGTGATCGGTGATCGGTGATCGGTGATCGGTGATCGGTGATCGGT